>JBEDKQ010000001.1:0-46975 GCA_041172085.1 Pseudomonadota bacterium
TTACAAACTCATTTTTATGTAACAAATAAACATGTCCTTCGATTTAGTCTTTTTTGGCGGCACTGGCGACCTCGTTTGGCGCAAATTGATGCCCGCCCTCTTCCAAGCTTTCCGTCACGGTACCCTGCCTGAGGGCGGCCGCATCATTGGTGTGGCACGCGACAGCATGACGGATGAGCAATACCAAGCCCTGATTCAGTCCCGATTTGAGCAAGTCGAAGGGGCCAAACGCCCCAATGACGAGGAATTTGCCCGATTCAAGGCCATGTTGCACTACGAACGTGTGGACTTGTCCAATCCAGACGACTATGCCAAATTGGCGGCGCGTTTGGCCGAACGTGAAACCGATCACGTGGTGATGTACCTGGCCACTGCGCCTAGCCTATTCAATACTGTGTGCGAACAATTGGCCGTCGCCAAACTGAACACCCCCAAAACTCGCATCGTTTTGGAAAAACCGCTGGGCCACGACCTCAAGTCCAACAAGGCCATCAACAAGAGCGTGCGCAAGGTCTTCGAAGAACACCAAATCTTCCGAATCGACCATTACCTGGGCAAGCCTTCGGTACAAAACTTGTTTGCCATGCGTTTTGGCAACGCCTTGTTTGAACCCCTGTGGCGCCGTGAGCACATCGCCAACATTCAAATCACCATTGCCGAAGAGTTGGGTGTTGAAAAACGCGGCGCGTTTTATGAAAACACCGGCGCCCTGCGCGACATGGTGCAAAACCATGCGTTGCAATTGCTCTGTGCCATCGCCATGGAGCCGCCCATCAATGCGCATGCAGACGCCATCCGCGATGAAAAGCTCAAAGTCTTGCGCGCCCTCAAACCTTGGACCACCGAAACACTCAGCCAGCACGTCGTGCGGGGCCAATACAGCGCAGGCAATGTGCATGGCCAAGCGGTCAATGGGTACAACCAAGAAACCGGCGTCAACCCCAACAGCAGCACCGAAACCTTTGTGGCGCTGCGCACCGAAATTGCCAATTGGCGCTGGGCTGGCGTGCCCTTCTACATTCGCACAGGCAAACGTTTGGCCTCGCGCGAAGGCTACATTGAAATCAATTTCCGCCCTACGCCGCATGCAATTTTTCAAGCACCCGGCGGTGGTGTGAACAAGTTGGTCATTCACTTGCAGCCCAAAGATGGTTTGGAATTGCACTTGTTTGCCGAAGGCCAGCACAAGCGCTTCAAGACAGGCAATCAAGCCTCCACCAACCTCAGCGCAGTTCACCTCGACCTCGACTTTGACAAACGCTTTGGCAGCGAGCGCGTGGGTGCGTACGAGCGTTTGTTGCTCGATGTTCTAGACGGTCGTTTGAATTTGTTCGTGCGCAGCGATGAGCAAGAAGAAGCTTGGCGCTGGGTCGAACCCATCTTGCAACACTGGGTCAACGACACGCAGGGCCCGCGTCACTATGCGGCTGGCACATGGGGCCCAAGCGCCTCCAGTGCCATGATTGCGCGCGACGGTTTCTGCTGGTCGGAGGAAAACTAAACCATGCTAGACCGTATCAAAGCCTCTCTGCCCTCCCTGGCGCCCGCTGAACAGCGCGTCGGTAAATTGGTTTTGCAAGATCCGCGTGCTTTTGCCAACTTGCCGGTTACCGAACTGGCAGATCGCGCTCACGTAAGTAAACCCACAGTGGTGCGCTTTTGCAGAAGTGTGGGCTATGACGGTCTGTCCGATTTCAAATTGAAACTGGCCGGCAGTGTGAGCGAAGGCGTGCCCTTCATTCACCGCAGTGTAGATGCTGACGACAAGACCAATGATGTTGCAGTGAAGGTGATTGACAACACGGTGGCGGCATTTTTGAAATACCGCAACGATGCATCGTCTTTTGCGCTAGACCTAGCGGCTCAAGCTTTGGCAGAAACACACGCCACCGGCAAACGCATAGAGTTTTATGGCGTGGGCAATTCGGGCATCGTGGCCCAAGATGCTCAGCACAAATTTTTCCGGCTCGGCATGAACACCATTGCGTACAGCGATGGCCACATGCAGGTGATGAGTGCCTCGATGCTGACCAAAGGCGATTGCGTGGTGGTCATTTCCAACTCAGGTCGCACACGCGATTTGATGGACGCCTGCGACATTGCGCGCAAGCGGGGTGCAACCACCATTGTGATTACAGCCAGTGGTTCACCACTTGCCACAGCAGGCCAAATTCACCTCACGGCCGACCACCCCGAAAGCTACGACCGTTACAGCCCTATGGTGTCTCGTCTCTTGCACTTGTTGATCATTGACATTTTGGCCACCACGGTGGCGCTGCGAATTGGTGAGTCTTTGCAGCCAGCATTGCGAGAAATGAAAAACAACCTGCGCAGCAAACGTTACACCTGAACTGGCCAAACACTTGCGCACGCCATCCAATGCATTGAGCGCGCTGAAGCTTCAAGCCTGCTTGTAAATCTTGCCGTCTTTCATGATCACTTCAATGTGATCACCTTGTCCCAAGAGGCATGACATGTCGGTCAAGGGGTTGCCATCTACCAGCAATAAATCGGCAATGGCGCCAGCCTTCACCACACCCAACTGACCTGGCATGTTAATCAACTCTGCGGCATTCAAGGTCGCTTGTTGCAACGCGGTACCGTTGCCCAAAATGTCGGCGCGTATTCTCAACTCTTCCGACTGGTGACGGTGCGACTCGCCCAGCAAGTCGGTGCCCAAGGCCATTTTCACGCCCGCTTTGGCCAAGATCTCCAACGCCTTTTGACCCTGACCTCTGACAGTTTCAATTTTGGCGACCGACACAGCAGGCAAGCCTAAGCTGGCCCCCTCGTTGGCCAAGGCTTCATAGGTAATCAGCGTGGGCACCATGTAAGCTTGCTTGTCGGCCATGAACTGCGCGGTAGACACATCAATCAAGTTGCCATGTTCAATACTGCGCACCCCATATTCAACGGCGCGGTAGATGGCTTTGGGTGTGTAGGCATGGGCCATGACGTAGGTGCCGGCATGCTCGGCTTCGTCCACAATGGCGCGAATTTCCGCCTCAGAGTAGCCCAAATAGTGAATGGGGTCGTTGGGCGAGGCCACACCGCCTGAGGCCATGATCTTGATTTGGTTGGCGCCCTTCATGATTTCTTCACGCACTGCCAAACGGACGTTGTCGACGCCATCCACCACACGGGCCAAAGTACCGACACGGCTGGAGCAACCACAAGGCTCGATCACATCGCTGCGTGGTCGGCCATCGCCATGCCCACCAGTTTGCGACAGCGCACGGCCCGCCGCAAAAATACGGGGTCCTTCAACCATGTCGGTGCGGGTGGCTTCCGCCAAATTCCAATCGCCACCGCCAGCATCGCGCACAGTGGTAAAGCCCCGCATCAACATGCCCTTCATGATGGGCAAAGCGCGCAAGGTGGCAAAGACATTGGGCTGGTTGGCCGTCACGTTGAGGTTCAGGTGCGCAGCAATGACGTGAACGTGGCAATCAATCAAGCCAGGCATCAAGGTTTTGCCCTGGGCCTTCACCACTTTGGTACTGTCGGCAATGAACACATCGGCTTGGTGAGGCACCACCGCTTTGATCATGCCGTTTTCGACCCAAACATCTTGGTTCGATTTCAGCTGCAAAGACTCAACATCTAAGACATTGGCGGATTGAAACAAGATGGTGCTCATAGGACATTAACCCAGACATTTAAAAACCACATTAAAGCGCAGAATATAACTTTCTGTCGCCCTCGGCAATTACCCTGATGTGTCTTGCGAACAAGCACTGCACTCCCCTAGAATGGCTTGGTCATTTAACTTAGACAGGATTTAGCATGTACCAACGCTTCCTCAAAACCACTCGCCTGCTGACGCTGGCGATGGCTATGTCGGCATCATTGATGGGCGTCACCACAGCCCAAGCCGTCGAACTCAAGTGGGCCGCTCAAAACGACATTTTGACGCTTGACCCTCACTCTCAAAACCACGCCACCACCAACAACATCGTGGGCCACGCCTACGAACCTTTGGTGCGCTACGACAAGAACTACAAAGTAGAACCCTCATTGGCCACCAGCTGGTCCAATGTGAACCCCACCACCGTGCGCTTTAACTTGCGCAAAAACGTCAAGTTCCATGATGGCTCAGCGTTCACAGCAGACGATGTGCTTTTCTCCTTTGACCGCATCCGCCAACCCCAAGGCACCATGGGCATTTATGTGGCTGGCGTCAAAGAAATGAAAAAAGTGGACGATCACACAGTGGATGTGATTTTGGACAAGCCCAACCCCACCATGCTCAACAACTTCACGACTTTCTTCATCATGAGCAAGTCATGGGCCATTAAAAACAAGTCTGAAAAAGTTCAAGACTACAAGGCCAAGGAAGTTACTTTTGCCTCCAACAATACCAATGGCACTGGCCCTTACATCATCAAAGAATGGCAACCTGATCAGAAATTGGTCATGACGCACAACAAAGCTTGGTGGGACAAACTCCAAGGCAACGTCACAGACGTGGTCTACACCCCCATCAAATCTGACCCCACACGCATTGCTGCCCTTTTTGCTGGCAACGTCGATGCCGTAACTGATTTGCCAACGCAAGACGTTGCACGCCTTCGCAACACCCCCACCTTGTCAGTTTTGGATGGCCCCGAAGTTAGAACCATCTTTTTTGGCTTGGACTTGGGCAGCGATGAGTTGAAGTACGGTCCTAAAGGCAAAAACCCCTTCAAGGATGTTCGCGTTCGCAAAGCCATGAGCATGTCAATTGACCGTGTGGCCATTCAGCGCAGCATCATGCGCGGTCTGTCCCTTCCTGCCAGCCTCATTGTGGCGCCAGGCGTGAATGGTCATACAGCCGACATGGACAAAGTTGCACCCGTTGACGTTGAAGGTGCTAAAAAGCTTTTGGCCGAAGCAGGTTATGCCAATGGTTTTGAATTTACCCTTGACTGCCCCAACAACCGCTACGTGAACGACGAAGAAATTTGCCAAGCCGTGGTCAACATGTGGGCTCGCATTGGTGTAAAGACCAAACTGAACGCCATTAACTTTGGCCCCTTCATTGCCAAAATTCAAAACTTTGACTCCAGTGCTTACTTGCTGGGTTGGGGCGTTGCCACTTACGACGCTCAGTACTCCTTGCAATCATTGGTCATGACTCGCACACAAGGCGCTGATGGCAGCTTTAACTTGTCCAAAGTAAGCAATGCCAAGGTAGACGCATTGACCGAAGCCATGAAAACCGAAATGGACAAAACCAAGCGCGATGCCATGATCAAAGAAGCTTTGACCATCACACGCGATGAAGTTTTGTACATTCCATTGCACCACCAAATGCGCCCATGGGCCATGAAGAAAAACGTCACCATGACGCACAATTCCAACGATGCGCCCAAGATGTACTTCGTGACTGTCAACTGATCTTCAGTTCCTTCAACGAAAAAGCCGCTCTTAGGAGCGGCTTTTTTTCGTTCTCTAGCTTCGCAAAAGAAGCTGCTGGTTTTTTAAATCACTGCCGTCCTTCTTCCACAGCGTGGCACGCAATCTTGATGCCGTTGATGTTTTTCAAAACAGGCCGCTCTGTTCTGCAGCGCTCGTTGGCCAAAGGACAACGGGGATTGAAACTGCACCCAGGCGGTGGGTTGAGGGGGTTGGGCACCTCGCCTTGCACAGGTGTGCGCGAACGACCCGTGTCCTTCATTTTGGGAATGGCATCGAGCAACATGCGCGTATAGGGGTGTTGCGGGTTGCTGAACAAGCTGTGCTTGTCGGCCAGTTCTACCAACTGCCCCAAATACATCACGCCCACGTTGTCGCTCACATGTCGCACCACCGCCAGATTGTGCGAAATGAACAAGTAGGTGAGGCCACGCTCACGCTGCAAATCTTTCATGATGTTGAGCACTTGCGCTTGCACACTCACGTCCAATGCAGACGTGGGTTCATCGCACACCAAAAACTCGGGGGCTGTGGCCAAAGCACGCGCAATGGAAATGCGTTGGCGCTGCCCCCCCGAAAATTGGTGCGGGTACTTCACCATGTCAAGCGCTGACAAGCCCACAGACTGGAGCAATTCAGCAACGCGCGCTTTGAGCTCTTGCGCGTCTTGAATCAGGCCATGCTCTTTCAAGGGCTCGCCCACAATGTCTTCCACCATCCAACGGGGGTTCAGGCTGGCATAGGGATCTTGAAAAATCATCTGGATGCGTTTGCGCATGGCTTTGGCATCGTTTGACTTAAAAGCAGCATGCGCATCTTCGCCATCAAAGCTAAGGCCACCCCGTGTGGGCTCGTACAAGCCCACCAACAAACGGGCAACCGTACTTTTGCCGCAACCTGACTCGCCCACCAGCGCCAATGTTTTGCCGCGTTCAATTTCAAAACTGACACCATCAACCGCTTTCAGCAATTGACGAGGTTTGCGTTCGATGACACGGGTTATCCAAGGCGCTGACACATCAAAGGTCTTGGCCAAGTCGTGCGCAACAACCAAGGCTGTCGAAGAAGATGAAGCGTTGTGTTGGCTCATCGCGCCACCTCAGATGTCACATTGTTTTGCAACCAGCATGCGACATGCGTTTGGCCACTGGCATTGGAATGTGCGACCTGCGTCAATTCAGGCCTTTCATGTTTGCACCGATCAAATACTTTTGTGCAGCGTGGATTGAAAGCACAACCTTTGGGAATAGCGTTCAAACGCGGCATGGCACCATCGATTTGATTGAGTCGCTCGCGGTCAACGTCCATGTCGGGAATAGAGGCCATCAAGCCTGCCGTATAAGGATGCTCTGGGTGATGGATAACCTGGTGCACTGGGCCCACTTCCACAATGCGGCCTGCATACATCACAGCCACACGGTCGCAGGTTTCTGCAATCACACCCATGTCGTGCGTGATTAACATCACGGCAGCGCCGCGCTTTTTACATATGTTTTTGAGCAAGCTGATGATCTGCGCTTGGATCGACACATCCAAAGCAGTGGTGGGTTCGTCGGCCACAATGAGTTGGGGCTCGGCGGCCAAGGCCAATGCAATGACCACCCGTTGGCGCATGCCACCCGAGAACTGATGCGGGTAGTGATCAATTCGCTCTGCAGCAGCCGGAATGCCTGTGTCTTGTAACAAGGCAATGGCTCGTTGACGCGCTTCCTGATCGGACACAGGCAAGTGCGCCTGAATGGTCTCGGTCAGCTGCTTGCCCACGGAATACAGAGGGTTGAGCGAGGTCAGCGGGTCTTGAAAAATAGCCCCAATTTTGCGGCCGCGAATGCTGCGCATTTGGTCGTTGTTCAGATTGTCGATGCGCTGGCCTTGCAACAAAATTTCACCGCTGGCCACACGACCTGGTGGCTCGAGCAATCCGATGATCGATGCCCCCGTCAGAGATTTTCCGGCACCCGACTCACCCACGACACCTAAAATTTCTCCGGGTGCAATTTCAAATGAAATTTCATCTAGCGCACGCAAAGTGCCGTGCCGGCTAGGAAACTCCACGATCAAATTTTTAACTTGTAGAAGACTCATGACAACCTAAAAAAGGAATATGTGCTCAACGCAAACGGGGGTTCAAGGCATCTCGCAGCCAATCGCCCAACAAGTTCACGGACAAGGCAATGAGCACCAAGGTCACGCCTGGAAAAATGGTGATCCACCATTCGCCGGAAAACAAAAAGTCATTGCCAATGCGAATGAGCGTGCCAAGCGATGGCGAAGTAGGCGGTACGCCCACACCCAAGAAAGACAGCGTGGCTTCAATGATGATGGCTGCGGCCACTTGAATGGTGGCCAGCACCGTGACCGGCCCCAACACGTTGGGCAGCACATGGCGAAGCATGATGCGAAGAGGCGCCACGCCAGTGACGCGTGCTGCCTGGACATATTCTTTGTTGCGCTCCACCAAAGTAGTACCGCGAACCGTGCGTGCGTATTGCACCCAGCCCGTCAGGGAAATTGAAATGATCAGCACGCCAAAGGCCAAGGATTCGTCGGCGTTAGGAAACAAGGCGCGGCCGACACCCGCAATCAAGAGTGCCACCAAAATGGCAGGGAAAGACAACATCACATCGCACAAGCGCATGAGAAAAGCATCAAGCCAGCCGCCTCTAAATCCGGCAACCAAACCAAGACCGACACCCAATACCAATGACACCAAAACGGAGGCAAAACCGACCACCAATGAAATGCGTGTGCCGTACATCAAGGCAGACAAAATATCGCGACCTTGGTCATCGGTGCCCAGCAAATATTTACTGGAACCTTCGGCCGACCACGCAGGCGGCAAGCGCGAGTCCATCAACTCCAAACTGGCTGCATCAAATGGGTTGTAAGGTGCCACCCATTGGGCAAACAGGGCGCAAAAAATGAACACAAAGGCAATGAAGGCGGCCACCATGGCCGTCTTGGATTGCTTGAAACTGTAGCCCACATCGGTGTTAAGCCATCGCGTCAGAGGGTTGGACATGCTGATTGAATCTTTCTAATTGGGTATCGGACTGGCGTTAGATTCAGGCGCCAGCAAGTGGCAGCGCGTGCTCGACCAAACTGGCGTGCAAGGCTGCACCTAAAGGCAAGATGGCATCGTTGAAATCGTAACGGCTGTTGTGCAAGGGGTGCGGGCCAGGGCCATCCACGGCGCCTTGTCCCACGCGCAAATAGGCGCCAGGCTTGGCTTGCAACATGAAGGAAAAATCTTCAGCACCCATGCTGGGCGTCATGTTGCGCATGACCTTTTCAGCGCCCACCAAGGTGGTGGCCACATCGGCTGCAAAATTGGCTTCTGGCACTGTGTTGACGGTGGCAGGATAGCCTCGGGTATAGGTCAGTTGCGCTGTGGCACCAAAGCCATGCGCAATGGACTCGCACAATTGGCGCAATCGGTCTTCAATGGTCTGCCGCACCGCTTCGCTGTAGGTCCGAACTGTGCCCACCAATGTGGCTTCGCCGGGAGTGACGCTGTTGGCAACGGGGTTGCCAGCTTGCATGGCACAAATGCTGACCACCGCTTGATCGAATGCTGACAGATTGCGCGACACCACGCTTTGAGCCGCCGTGATAATGTGCGCGGCCACCAACACCGGGTCAATCGATTGGTGCGGACGGGCACCATGGCCGCCTTTGCCCGTGATGTGAATGCGAATGGTGTCGGCCGCCGCTTGCATAGGGCCAGGCGTCACGCCAATCACGCCCAATGGAAAATCGGGCGAGTTGTGCTGCGCGTAAACCTGCTCGCAAGGGAATCGGTCGAACAAACCGTCTTCCATCATGGCGCGCGCGCCTGCATAGCCTTCTTCCCCTGGCTGAAAAATGAGCACGGCCGTGCCATCAAACAAACGCGTTTCGGCCAAATAGCGGGCTGCGCCCAGTAGCATGGCTGTGTGGCCATCATGACCACACGCATGCATCAGGCCTGCGTTTTTGGATTTCCAAAGGCTCTCATTGTGCTCAGGCAAAGGCAGCGCATCCATGTCGGCGCGCAAACCAATCATGCGGCCCGGGTTTTGAGCACTGCGACCTTGGCCATGCACCAAGGCCACCACGCCCGTTTTGCCAATGCCGGTGTGAATGGCATCTACGCCAGACACTTTCAAGGCCTCAATGACGCGGGCGGAGGTGTAAATTTCTTCAAAGCCCAACTCGGGGTTGGCATGCAAGTCACGGCGAAATGCCGTGAGTTCAGGGTGAAACTTGGCAATGTGCGAAAAGGCACGTCCTTGGGCCATGGCACTTGTCAACGAAGCGCCTTGTGAACCTTCGCGGGTGGCATTTTCTTCAAAAGCGTTATTTCGCAACATGCTCAATGCCCTCCCGCCTTGCCCACGCGAAGCCGAGGATCGACAGCAAAGTACAACATGTCGACGATCAAATTGATGACCACAAAAATCAAGGCAATTAAACACAAATAGGCTGCCATGACAGGGATGTCGGCAAAGGTAACGGCTTGAATGAACAACAAGCCCATGCCGGGCCACTGGAACACCGTCTCGGTAATGATGGCAAAGGCAATCAGGCCCCCCAACTGCAAGCCTGTGATGGTCATCACGGGCACCAAGGTATTTTTAAGTGCATGACCAAAGTGAATGGCACGGTTTGACAAACCACGCGCACGGGCAAACTTGATGTAATCGGTGCGCAGCACTTCCAGCATTTCGGCGCGCACCAAACGCATGATGAGGGTCAGCTGAAACACCGTGAGCGTGAGCGCTGGCAAGACAATGTGGTGCCAACCTTTGGCCGTGAGCAAGCCCGTGCTCCACCAACCAATTTTGACCACATCACCACGGCCAAAACTTGGGAACCAGCCCAGCAACACCGCAAAAAACAAAATGAGCAAAATGCCAATCAGGAAGGTGGGCAATGACACCCCCAGCAGTGACAAGGTCATGAGCAATTGACTGCCGAAAGTGCCGCGCTTTAAGGCCGCATAAACTCCCATGGGAATGCCGAGCACCAAAGCCATGCCAGCCGCAATCAGGGCCAGCTCCAATGTGGCCGGAAAACGATCTGCAATCAGCTGAGACACTTTGGCGCCTTGTCGCAAGCTGATGCCGAAATCGCCCTGCGCCGCATTCAGCAAAAAGTGACCAAACTGCACCACAAAGGGTTTGTCCAAGCCCAAATCTTTGCGCAACGCCTCAATTTGGTCAGCCGTGGCGTCTTGCCCCAACATGAACAACACGGGGTCGCCCACATACTGAAACAGCAAGAACGCAATGAATGCGACCGAGACCATGACCATGATCGCCTGAACGAGGCGTTGAATGACAAAAGCAAACATTCGCTTCCCTAAAATCTAAGCAATGACTATGCAACAAACAGGCCCGAATTGGCCAGAGGGAATTCCCCACTTTGGGGCACTGTATCAGCCTTTTCAAGCGAAAAAAAAGTCACTGCGTGCAGTGACTTTGGGGGCTCAGACCAATCGGTTTAGAAGTTGTGGCGCACGCCAAACTCGTAGCCTGTGCTTGAGCCACCGGGTGTGGTCACACTGTTGCCACTGCCCACTGTGAATTGCTTACCTGTACCTTGGTTACGAACCACAGAATAGTTGGTAAACAAAGCTGTGCGCTTAGACAAATCGTGTACATAGCCTAAGGCCACTTGTGTCGCGTCGTTGCCAACACCGGTCGCTTTCAACGTTGTATAGGCCAAACGCAATTGGCCTGAACTCACGTTGTACTGGGTACCCACCATGTCTGTTTTGGTTTTGGTAGCGCCCAACTTGTTCTCGTTGGTCAAGAACATCAGTTTGGCATCGCCCATTTGGTAATTGATGGCAAAGTTGGTTTGCGTATAGTCGTTGGCGGCCTTGGCTGCCGTGGTGTACTTGGTTTTGCCAGAAGCAATGGCCATGTTCCATGGTCCGTTGCGATAGCCCAAGCGAACGCCCATGTGCTGGCCGTCATCGGCGTTGTACAAGTCGGAGGCGTTTTCGCCCATGGCATACATGATGTGGCCGTTGAAGCCGTTCAGGTTAGACGGCAAGATGTAGCCAACTGAGTTGGAGGCGCGCACGCTGGTACGTGCTGTTGTGCCGTTGGCCGCCAAGGGGTAGAACAGTTGACCTGCATTGCCCACACCGTTGGTGCCAAATGGGTGCATGGACACGGTCAGGTTGTTGAAGCTTGGCACGTAGTCGCGGCCCAAACGAACTTCACCCCAAGTTGCACCAGACAGGCTCACTGTGGAGCGGCGACCAAATGTCAAACCTTGTGTGCCTGCAGGTGATGACACCTGGCCAGAAGACTGGTTGTTGGCATTGGAACCACTGCCCAAACCGTTGTCTGGGGAATGCGCGGCTTCTAGCCAGAAACTGGCGCGCAAGCCGCCACCCAAATCTTCATTGCCGCGAAAGCCAATGCGGCTGGAGGTGTTGCTGTCTGTTGAAAGTGACACCACTTTGGGGCTGCCTGTGGCTGTGGTGCTCAGATAGGCCACATCGAGGACACCAAAAACCTCCACGTTTTGCGCTTGCGCAAAACCAGTTGTGGCACACAAAGCAGACAGGACAAAAGGAATTTTTGAGTTCATTTGAATGGATCAATGGCAAGAAAATGACTGAAGCGCCATTGCTTCAGCTTCGGAAGTAGCGTACCTTGCCAAAGCCAACCCCACACAAATTGTGTGTAAGGCTTACAACGCGGGTTTACCCTTGGCGATCAATTGAATGGGGCCGTACCAAGCCTGTGAATGGCTGCGTGTGTTGTCACTGTCGGTCATTAAACCAATGCCAATCAGTGCGCCAGGCGGTTCTCCAAATGCTTTTTCAAAATCTTCACGAATATTGCGCTCGTAAGAGGCCCATTGGTTAAGACGATCGGCGCCCGACTCCACCACAATTTTGCGGATGCGATCTGTTCGTGGATTGTGAATCACCGAGCCCACAGGACGTTGGTTGCACCAAACATACATGAGGGTGGCGTAAGGCATGGGACGCCCCGACAAGGCATGCGACAACTCACTCAACATGGCGTTTTTGGGAGAAAACTGATTTCGATCGCCATCAAAGGCAAGCACCAATCTGACAGGTGAATCATCTTGATCACGCTGCGCCATGTCGGCGCCTTCTATCAGCTTTTGAATTTGCCAAGAGAATTTCAATAGATTCAATTGGTCTGGGGCAATGTTCAAATCTTTGCGCAACATGCTGGCAGAAGACAGCGCCTCCGCTTTCAAAGTGCTGCGGTGACTTAAACGCACCACTGAATATTGCGTGGCCACTTTGCCTGGGATGGGCACAGCATCCCATTTCAATTGGTCTTCAGGTTGCCAAATGGCGTTGGGGGTGTTGGGGGCACTGGACACAACTGGCGCAGGTTGAGGCAAACTGCTGCATCCATGCAAAGCACCAAGCACCCCCATCACAGCCAGGCATGCGCTGAGGCATGCGCTGAGTCGACCTAATTTTTGCAATGGCATGGGTTGCATCCGTCAATTTCTTTGAAACAAGCTCAGGGTTTCAGCAACTTGTTGAAATCAGTTTCTAGCTGGGCCATCGACTGGTTAATTTTTTGTCGCTTGGCCGTGGTCCACAGCCGCTGCGCTTTGAGTTTGTCTTTGGCCAACGCCACCATTCTGATCATCTCTGAGGCTTGCGGGCCACCCACAGTGGCTCTGTTTTGAACAATGGCCACTGGATCGAGCGTGCTGCGAAATTCTTTTTCACTCATGGGCAGTTCTGCATTTGGGTCGATATCTTTCATGGCCACTTTGTAAATGCGTTTGGCTTCTGCATAGGGAAAGTCGAGGGGCTTGATGTTGTGTTGTTTGGCAAACTTCACGATGTCGCTTGAGAAATGATGCCCCGCTCTAAATGGCACTTTGTAATTTCGCATCAGCACATCGGCCAGTTCTTGCGATGCTGTCCAGTCGCCATTGAGTTCTTCAAGCGCACGCTCGGGAATCACAACCAGCGCATTCAAAATACGGTCCATGCGTTTGAGAAATTGCACAGCACTTTGAACCATTTCAGTGTTGCTGCTTTCTTCCTTGGGGTCTTGCATGCCCGGTGTGATGTTGTGCGCACGCAGGAGCGGGCCCATGGCCAAGGCCAGTGTCGATGAAATTTCTCTGCGCGTTTCTGTTAGCAATATCGGGTTTTGCTTTTGCGGCATGGCGCTGGACACTTGCGTGTTGACACTGCGCAAAGGCGTCAAATAAATCCAAGGGCTAATTTGGCCGTACTGACTCATGATGTCTTGGATAAAGTGCCCCGAATGCAAACCGATGCTGGTCACAATGCCGGCCACTTCAACCGGGTATTCACTGGAAGAAATTTGTGCCGCATCGTAGGCATTGTCCACAATGGTTTCAAAGCCCAAGTAGTTGGCCATGCGGGTGCGATTCAAGGGCCAGCTGCTGCCATTCAGCACCGTGGTGCCCATGGGAGATCGGTCAATGCGCGCATACGCTTCACGGATGCGCTGCGCATCGCGTTCAAAACCGGCTGCATGTCCTAACCAAGCATGGCCCAGACTGTTGGGCTGCGCCGCAATGCCATTGGTGTAATTGGGCACTATGGTTTTGGCATGTTTTTCCGCCAAGTTAACCAAGAGTTCAGATGTTTGGGTCAGTTGCTCTGCCAAGGCCAGCAGGTTGTCGCGCATGATGGTAGCGCGGTAGGTGGCAAACATGTCTTGGCTTGACCGCCCTGCATGCAACAGGCTGGCTTCTTGACCTGCAGCGCGAATCAGCAAGGGTTCAAAGTCAACCACTCGGAAGGGGCGGGCGGCGCCAGGCTTTGCGCCATCCTCCAACACCTTCACCAGCCCTGCTGCAATTTTGGGTGCTTTGTCGCGGTCTAGCAAGCCTTCATCGGTGTTGATCACGGCTGTGGCTTTGTTAATTTGTCCCAACCAAAAAAACTGATCACGCTCGGTATTTTTTTGGGCAACAACCGAGTGACACGCAACAGTCAATGCGATGGCCAAATATATTTTTTGATATCGGTGAAGCATTTGAAATTACAAACAGAAAATAACATGCAGCTGGCAATACTTTGAAAGAAGCATCAAGCCTTAACATAGCACACGTCGCAAAGATTGACATGATGCTTGTACGATCCCCCTATCGGGTTGCGACCAAGAACCGCAACACCTCCCACAACAAGCGCGTAGCGTAAGGATTTCAAAATGAGTACCCATCACATTCGTGTTCCCTTGGTGGCACAAGGTACCAAACCCGAACTTAAAGAAATAGAAGCGCGCATTCTGCAAGAGCGCGGTCGTATTTCGTTGCTTTACCAAGTCCTGCTCAACAGCGCGCCCATTGCACAAGGTTGGGAGGCCATGCTGACGGCCGTTCGCAACCAGACCTCTGTGCCAGCCGATTTGCGCGAACTGATGATTTTGCGAGTGGCTGTTTTGAACAAAGCCAGCTTTGAATTTGAAGCCCATGTACCCCATGCGTTGAAGGCGGGCGTCTCGCAAACCAAAATCGACGACGTTCGTCATTTGGTTTTGTCGAGCAACTTCAACGATGAAGAAAAATTATTGCTCTCAATGACCGATCACATGACGCGTGACATAGAAGTGCCAGCAGACCTGATGGCCGAAGTAACGCGCCGTTACACCCCCGAGAAGGTGGTAGAACTGGTGGCCACGGTGGCTGCTTACAACATGGTGTCGCGCTTTTTGGTGGCCCTCAACATCGTGCATTGAGGGCATTGAGGGCATTGGGCGCCTCAAGCGCCTTAAGGCCCATGAAGCAACTTTGAACGTTCCGCTAAGTGGTCAGCGCATCAACCCGGTTTAATCTGGGCGCGCTCAACGACGACTTTCCAGCGAGCTTGTTCTTTGGCAATGAAGGATGCGTACTCTGCAGGTGGACCGCCACCTGGAATGGCGCTTTCTGCGTCGTTGCGTTTGATGACTTCTGGCGCCTTCATGGCCTTGGCACATTCTTGTTGCAACTTGTTGATGATTTCAACCGGGGTTCCGTTGCGTGCCGTAATGCCATACCACTGAACGGTTTCGAAGTCTTTGTAACCCAACTCTGCCACGGTGGGAACGTCGGGCAACACAGGAATGCGTTGCGTGGTGCCCACCGCAATACAACGCAGTGCGCCGCTCTTGATGTGTGGTAACAAGGCAGGGGTTCCTGCAGACATAAAGTCAATGCGACCCGCCAACACATCGTTGAGTGCGGGGCCTGTGCCGCGGTAAGGGATGTGCGTGATGAACATGCCCGTGGCCACTTTCAACGCTTCGACGGCCAAATGGCCAGCACTGGCGTTGCCAGCTGATGCATAGTTCAATTGACCTGGTTTGGATTTGACGTACGCCACAAAGGATTTGAAGTCTTTGGCAGGCACATCTTTGTGCACCACAAACAAGCTGGGCACGCGTGACAGCAAAGTGACTGACGTGAAGTCTTTGTTAACGTCGTAGCCACTGTCTGGATAAATGAGGGGGTTGACAGCCATCAAGCCAATGTGACTCATGACGATGGTGTAGCCGTCGGCAGGCGCGCGCAAGGCTTCTTGCATGGCTGGCACACCACCGCCACCGCCTTTGTTGTCAATGACGAAAGGCACGCCCAATTGTTTGGTGAGCTCGGCACCAATAGAGCGCGCCACAATGCTGGAGGTGCCGCCAGGTGCAAATGGCACAATCCATCGAACTGGTTTGTCAGGCCAATTGCTGGTTTGACCCAAGGCTGGAAATCCTGCGGCGGACAAGCCTGCGGCGCCCATCCACTTCAGGTGATCGCGGCGGCTGGTCTTGTTGTCTTCAAACTGCATCCATGTACTCCGATTAGATTTTTTGTGAATCGGAATATGCCACAAAAGTTAGCGAACAAATGACAAAACCCCTACGGCGTTTCCACCATAGGGGCTTTTATTTTTCTAAATCAGCTGACTTGCGTCAGCGTCAAATTAGAAAGCGTGCTTAACGCCGAACTCGTAACCAGTAGAAGACTGGTTAGCAGCAGTAGATGCGCCGTTCAAAGAAACAGCGGAACCACCGGAGTTAGCAACGCGAGCGTATGTAGCGTACAAGTCTGTGCGCTTGCTCAATGGGTTCACGAAACCAACAGAAGTTTGCTTGGCAATTTTGCCTGCTTGGTCTGTTTGTGCTTGTGAAATACGGAATGTACCGCCAGCCATTGGCACGTGTGCACCGATGTTGCGACCTTTGATGTCAGCAGCGCCAGTCAACTTGGTTGTGTTGGATTGAGCCATCAACTTAGCAACGCCCAGGTCATAAGAAGCACCGAGGTTGGAAGTTTTGTTGGTTGTACCAGCGCCAGTTGTCAAAGTGCTGTCAGCGTAAGCTGCGCTGAATTTGCCTTGGTCGAAAGTCACGCGGAAGCCATTGCCGTTACCGACTTTAGCTGCTGTAGATGCGTTTTCGCCCATGTAAGACTGAGCCCACAATGCAACGCCACCCACTGAAGGTGACTTCCAGCCGATACCGTTGGAAGAACGAACACCAGTTGTGCCGCCTTTGAATGCGGAGATGCTGGTACCAACACCGTTTGTACCGAATGCGTCATACACAGTCTCGGACCAGAACTGGGGCGTGTAGTCACGGCCCAAGATCAATTCGCCCATAGAACCAGACAATGTAACCACTGAACGGCGGTTGAATGTCAAACCTTGTGTGCCAACGTTGGCAGCAGTTTGAGCTTGGTTCAAAGCGCTAGAAGCAGAGCCTGTACCGTCGTCGTTGTTGACGCCAGCTTCCAGATGGAAACCAGCCTTCAAGCCGCCGCCGAGGTCTTCAACACCGCGGAAACCCAAACGGCTAGAGTTGTAGCCAGAGTTTTTCAATGATGTTTTGTTGCTGATAGAGCCTTTGCCAACACCGTAGGCCGCGTCAACGATACCGAACAATGTGACAGAAGATTGGGCCATAGCGGCGCCGGAAGCGGCCAAAACAGCCAAAGCTACGAGGGATTTTTTCATTTGAGAAGTTCTCCAAGGTTTAACAAGGGCCCCAGTTCTAGTGTTTGCGAATTCGCAAACCACCGAAACCCTGAGCCAACCTCCGTTAGGGAAGTTGTGTGTATTCCACCAGAGGTCAGACCAGTCTGCAAAGAAAATCATGCTTTCAAGTGGTTATTTGTTGCTTCAGCACAACAAGCGGGCTAAACTTTCCCCTATGAATGCCGATACCTTGATCCTTGCCGCCGACAGCGCCCTGCGCACATTGTTTGCCACCCCACGGTCTGCAAGACCTACCCCTAAGCCGCAAGCCATGCTGGCCGTACAACAAGACGGTGCCCTGACAGCGCCTGTTGCCATAGAACTGACGGCAGCGGAAAAGTCCTTGTCTGCATCGCTGATGCGCGTCAACCACGTGGGCGAGGTCTGCGCACAGGCCCTCTACACAGGCCAAGCATTGGCCTCTAACAATCCAGCCTTGCGTGCAAAGCTAGATGCAGCGTGCCGTGAAGAATCCGATCACTTGGCTTGGACCCATGAACGCTTAGAACAGCTCAACAGCCGCCCCTCGCTGCTCAATCCAATTTGGTATGCAGGTTCGTTTGCCATTGGTTATGCCGCTGGCAAATTGGGTGGTGACAAACTCAGCTTGGGTTTTGTGGTGGAAACAGAAAACCAAGTGGAAGCTCACTTGGCCAGTCACATGTCACATTTACCTGCCAACGACCTGGCCTCCAAAGCCATCGTGGCGCAAATGAAAACCGACGAAGCGGCCCACGCTCGCATGGCGCAAAAATCGGGTGCGGTGGAATTGCCAGAACCCGTCAAACGCCTCATGGGCGCGGCCGCCAAGGTGATGACCACCGTGGCGCACCGCATTTAATCAAGCCTCAAGCAACTCAAAACTGGTGGTAATTTCAGCTGTCTTGGCCAACATGATGCTGGCCGAGCAGTATTTGTCATGGCTCATGGCCACCGCACGCTCAATGGCCGAAGCGGGAATGCCTTTGCCACTGACCGTGAAATGCATGTGAATCTTGGTGAACACTTTGGGATCTGTGTCAGCGCGCTCTGACGTCAACTTGACGGAACAGGTGCGCACATCGTGACGGCCACGTTTCAAAATCAAGACCACGTCGTAGGCGGTGCATCCACCGGTGCCAGCCAACACAGTTTCCATGGGACGAGGCGCCAAATTTTGGCCCCCGTTTTCAGGCTTGGCGGCATCGGGGGCGCCGTCCATCATCAAGACGTGACCACTGCCGGTTTCGGCCACAAAACCCATGCCTGAGCGCGTGCCGCTTGCGCCGGTCCAACTGACTGTGCATTCCATGATTGCTCTTCTTTCGCGTTTGATTTTTTGAAATATTTCCAAGTCGCAATCGTAAAGCTTTCGCAAAGGTGTTGCAGTGCAGCAATTTTTCTGTAGAATTTCGAACAGTCGTGCTTTTTTAGGTGACTTGTCCCTTCAAAGCCCGAAACTTTTGTCTCCTCCACCCTCCGAAAAGGTGGATTTGCCCCAAGTCGCAAGGCTTGGGGCATTTTTTTCGCCCGTATCATTCGGGGATGACTGCGAAAAATCTCAAACCTGCCGATTACCTTAAAAAAATCCTGAATGCACGCGTCTATGACGTGGCCACAGAATCAGGCTTGGAAACGGCAAAAAACCTCAGCCAGCGCCTTAAAAACACGGTGCTGCTCAAACGTGAAGACCAGCAACCCGTGCACAGTTTCAAACTGCGCGGTGCTTACAACAAAATGGCGCATCTCACGCCTGCGCAATTGAAGAAAGGCGTCATTTGCGCTTCTGCAGGCAACCACGCACAAGGCGTTGCTTTAGGCGCCAGCAAGCTGGGTTGCCGCGCCGTCATTGTGATGCCCACCACCACACCGCAAGTCAAAATTGACGCAGTCCGCGCTTTGGGCGGCGAAGTGGTGCTGGTAGGCGACAGCTATTCAGACGCTTTCAAGCACGCCGCCATGCTTGAGAAAAAAATGGGCATGACCTTTGTCCACCCCTTTGACGATCCCGAAGTGATTGCCGGCCAAGGCACCATTGCCATGGAAATTTTGCGCCAGCATCAAGGCCGTTTGGATGCGGTGTTTGTGGCCATTGGCGGCGGTGGCCTGATCTCCGGTGTGGCCAACTACATCAAGGCCGTGCGTCCTGAAATCAAGGTCATTGGCGTGCAAATGAACGACTCAGATGCCATGATTCAATCGGTGGGCGCCAAGAAGCGCGTCACCTTGGACGATGTGGGTTTGTTCTCGGATGGCACTGCCGTCAAATTGGTAGGCGAAGAAACCTTTCGCGTCACGCAAGGCTTGGTCGATGAATTCATGACCGTTGACACAGACTCGGTGTGCGCCGCCATTAAAGATGTGTTTGTTGACACGCGCTCCATCGTGGAGCCCGCTGGCGCATTGGCGGTTGCGGCCATCAAGCAATATGTGGCCAAACACAAAACCAAAGGCGAAACCTATGCCGCCATTTTGTGCGGTGCCAACATGAACTTTGACCGCTTGCGTTTTGTGGCAGAGCGTGCCGAAGTGGGTGAAGAACGCGAAGCCATTTTTGCGGTCACCATTCCTGAGGAACGCGGCAGCTTCAAACGTTTTTGCGAACTGATTGGCAACTTGCCAGGCGGGCCTCGCAACGTGACTGAGTTCAACTACCGCATCAGCGATGCCGCCAAAGCGCATGTGTTTGTGGGTCTGACGACACAAGGCGCTGGTGAGAGCACCAAGATTTCAAACAACTTCAAAAAGCATGGCTTTGAGAACATTGATTTGACACATGACGACTTGGCCAAAGAACACATTCGTCACATGGTGGGCGGCCACTCTGCCTTGGCGCAAAACGAACGACTCATGCGCTTTGTGTTTCCAGAGCGACCTGGCGCGTTACTTAAGTTTTTGAATTTGATGCGCCCCGGTTGGAACATCAGTTTGTTCCACTACCGCAACCAAGGCGCCGATTACGGCCGCATTTTGGTGGGCTTGCAAGTGCCAGACAAAGACAACAAAGCGTTTGAAAAATTCTTAAGTACTTTGGGCTATCCCCACGTGGAGGAAACCCACAACCCCGTGTACCGGATGTTCCTGCAGCAATAGGCCCGATTACTGGCTGGGCTTTGGCAATTCCAGCGTCACGCTGGGACTGTCTTGGCCTGCAGGCGCAAGCCGGGCCAAGCGGTGGCCCACTGAATGCAAGACCCAACCGGGCGCCACGGTTTGACCGGGCAGGTAGGCTTTGGGCGCTTGGCCATCCACAGACAACAAGGCGCTGCCTTTGCCAGAAGCGCCGGCCACAACCCCCAACAAGGTCCATTGATACGCCGCCACTGCCTCAGTGCCTGACCCGGCAGCTGCGGCCAATGGGGCACCCAATGCCTGAGCGACTCGGCCAGTGTCTATGGCGACGGCCGCAGAGGCGCTGCTGGTTTGCGCCACAGGCGCCAAAGAAGCAGGCGCCGACAAGCTTTGAATTTGCAAAAACCAACTCACCACACCATAGGCCGCCAAAGCAGCCAGCGCCATTGCAGACAGTGCGGGTGCCCAAGATTTAGCAGGTGTGGGTAGGACTTGTAACATGAGGCGATTATGATGGAGAAGTGTCAGAAATTGCAGAGAGACTTTGCGCCATGAATTCGAGCTTAGAAAATTCAACCCTCCACCCGTCTGCCCTTGAGGAAACCTCGTGCGTTCAGCGAAAAGCCGTGCGCAAGCAGCGCGGCTTTACCTTGATTGAGTTGATGGTGGTCTTGGCCATCATCGGCATCTTGGCCGCATTGGTGGTGCCCAATGTGCTGGGTCGTGCAGACGATGCCCGCATCACGGCAGCACGCACCGATGTTGGCAATTTGGTCCAAGCGCTCAAACTCTACAAGCTCGACAACCAACGTTTTCCAACAGCCGAGCAAGGCTTGCAAGCGCTGGTCGCCAAACCAACCGCCGAGCCAGTACCGACCAACTGGAAAAGCTATTTGGACAAATTGCCCGCAGACCCCTGGGGGCGTCCCTACCAGTACCTCAACCCTGGCCTCAAGGGCGAAATCGATGTGATGTCTTGGGGTGCAGATGGCCAATCGGGCGGTGAGGGTGTGAATGCCGACATCGGCAGTTGGCAATAAATCCGCCTTACCGCTTCAAGCGAAATACGAGGGTATTTCGATTGTGAACTTGCGCACGCCACACCGTGTTCAAGCTGGTTTTACCCTCATTGAATTGTTGGTGGTCATTGCACTGATCGCCATTGGCACGGCGGCCGTCAGCTTCAGCCTGCGTGATTCTGGTGAAACCGTCTTAGAACGCGATGCAGAACGTTTGGCCGCCTTGTTTGAATCGGCTCGTGCCCGATCGCGGGCCAGTGGCATGCCTGTCAAATGGCATCCCGTTGAAACAAACGTCAGTGACCAGACCAACAAGACAGTCCATGCTTTTGAGTTTGTAGGCCTGCCGCCCAACACACTGCCTGGGCAATGGTTGTCGCCGCTCACAAGAGTCCAGGGCTCGCCTGTGGTGGTCCTGGGCCCGGACCCCATCATTGGCCCACAAAGTGTGGTCTTGCGTGTGAACGAAACGCAGCTGTGGGTCAGCACCGATGGGCTTCAGCCTTTCAAAGTCAAGCGGGCAGCGCCATGAAACAGCATGCGCCAGCTTCAGCACAGCGTTTGACGCGCAGGCATTCTGCGGCTGGATTTACCTTGATTGAAGTTTTGGTCGCCCTGGGCATTGTGGCCATTGCGCTGATGGCCGGGCTGCGCGCCACCGATGCCCTCTCGCGCAATGCTTCGCGCCAATCCACGCAATGGTTGGCGCAAATTTGTGCAGAAAATGAGTTCAGTCGATTGCGTTTATCGCGCCAAGTGCCGCCACTTGGCGAAAGCAGCATGGCCTGCCCACAAGCGGGACTGAATTTACAAGTCAATCTGACCGTGCAAATCACACCTAACCCCAATTTCAGACGGGTTGATGCACGCGTTTTGCAAGTTGAAGGGCAAGTCAGCACCCCCTTGCTACAGCTGTCGACGGTCATGGGGCGCTATTGATGAAACGTACGGCAGCGCTTCAAAAATCTGGCGGCTTCACCCTGATTGAGGTGTTGGTGGCCAGTGCCATTTTGGCGCTGATGGCCCTCATCAGTTGGCGTGGTTTGGACGGCATGGCCAAGGCCCAGTTAAGTTTGCAAACTCGCAGTGATGCACATCAAACCTTGCAAGTGGGTTTGGCGCAATGGCGCACCGATCTGGACAACATGGCCAGCTTGCCCAATGTGCCCGCATTGGATTGGGACGGCCGTGTGCTGCGCATCACGCGGCAACATTCACAAGACCCGCAAGCTGGCCTGCAAGTGGTGGCATGGTCACTGGGCAATGGACAATGGACACGTTGGCAGTCGGCCCCTCTCACTCGCCGTGATGCATGGTTGCTGGCTTGGACACAGGCGCAAGTTTGGGGCGATACGGCAGGCCAACCCGCACCATCTGACGTGCATGAGGTTGTGGTTCAGGCACTGCGCAGCTGGCAAATTTACTACCACCGCGATGGTGCTTGGAGCAACGCCCTCTCCAGTTCAGGTGCCAACCCAAACAACCTCACACCGGGTGCCAACAATGTTTTGCCTGAAGGCATCCGCTTGGTGATTGAATTGGCCGACAACGCAACTTTGTCTGGCAAAGTGACCCTCGATTGGGTTCGTCCAAGCTTCACGGTGGCCAAGCAATGAAGCACCTTCCCTCAAGTGCTTCTCAAAGGGGCGCCGCACTCATCAGCGCCATGCTGGTGGTCACCTTGGTGGCCACCTTGGCCAGTGTGGCACTTTGGCAGCAATGGCGACATGTTGAAGTCGAGAGTGCAGAGCGGCACCGCGTACAGTCTGGCTGGCTGCTCAATGGTGCCTTGGATTGGTCACGTTTGATATTGCGAGAAGATGCGTTCGCGGGCGGCAACAACGGCGTTGGAAGCGGCGGCGCCGATCATTTGGCAGAACCCTGGGCCCTGCCGCTCAAAGAAGCCAAGTTGTCGACCTTTCTGGCGCAAGACCAACAACTGCGAGAGGGTGATCCTGAAGTTTTTCTGTCGGGCCAGGTCACCGATGCGCAAAGTCGCATCAACTTGAGCAATTGGTTTGAAGGCATCGATGGCCAGCGTACGGGGCAATTGAACCCCAGCATGCAAGCGGCCATGAGCCGTTTGTTCAATGTATTGGGCTTGCCGGCATCTGAGTTGCTGTTGTTGTCTCGCGAGTGGCAAGTTGCTGCGCAAGCCGCAAAAGCGCCGCTAGGTTCACAAGCTAGCATTCCCGCAGGCAATCCCACTGGCGCTGCTTTGCTGCCCCAGCAGGTCACCCAATTGCAATGGCTGGGCCTGAGTCGGGAGACGGTAGAGCGTTTGTCACCCCATATCACCATCCTGCCAGAGGTAGCACCTGTCAACCTGAACACGGCCAGTGCCGAAGTAATTTATGCCATCGTGCCAGGGCTGGACTTGGCAGCGGCCCAACAATTTGTGCAACAAAGGGCTCGCGCGCACTTCACTAACCTGCCTGATGCCAGCAAAGCACTGGGGGGCAAGTCCTTAGAAGCGCGTTGGCACACGGTGGGTTCGCGGTTTTTCCAAGTTTGGGGGCGTTTGCGCATGGAAGACCGCACTCAGGAAGAAACCGCTCTGATTTTGAGAGACGCTGGCAACGTCAGTTTTGTTTGGCGCCAAAAAATTGCGGGAATACTCCCCCCTCCCAAGTTAGAGTCGCTTCTACAATCGAGCCAGCCATGAGCACTCAACTTTTCACCCTGCCAATGCAGGCTGCCAACGGCAGCGATTACACACAACATGTCTTGTCGACAGCCGAGGCAGGCGCTCGCGACAAAGAAATTTGGGCCATCGTGCCCGCTGCGGCGCTGTCATGGCACCTTGTCAATTTGCCTGCGGGCTTGCAACGCCAATCACAAAGACTGCAAACAGCCTTGCACAGTTTGCTCGAGGAGCCTTTGCTGAGTGAGGTCGACAGTTTGCACATGGCTCTCCAACCCCATTGGCAAGCTGGCCAAACTGCATGGGTGGCCGTCTGCGACAAAATATGGCTTCAAGGCCACCTCAACCAACTGCAAGCGCGAGGCAACGCCGTGCATCGCATCGTGCCCGAATGGACACCTTCAAGTGGTACCGCACCCTCCGAATTCAATGCATGGATCAGCGGTACACCCGATGCCGCACAACTTTGGGTGCATGATTCACAAGGTGCTTGGAACCTGCCTTTGCAAGCAGGGCTAACTCACTTGTCAGAACTTCTACACAAAACAGCCAGCACCGACATTGACAAACTGCCCCGCCAAGTGACGATGCAGGCCGATCCCGCCGTGGCCGACTTGGCTCTTAAAGCCCTCAGCAATTTGCAAACCCAAGCACAAAGCCATGTGGCGGAGCGCTTGCAAACTTGGCGCGTGCAAGTGGTGCCTGCTTTGTCTCGTTATCGCCAGGCAGCAGAAACACAATGGGACTTGGCGCAGTTTGAATTTGCCGCCCATGGCAGTGCCAGATGGCGGCAATCAATGCAACGCACTTGGCAAAATTTTTCGCGCACGCCCCAGTGGCGTCCTGTGCGATGGGTTGCTGGCATTTTGTGTGTCACCCAATTGATCGGCCTCAATTTGGCGGCTTGGCAACTCAATGCACAAGTGGCTGCCCAAAAGGAATTGCACAAAAACATTTTGAAGCAAAGTTTTCCACATGTGACGGTGGTCGATGCGCCCTTGCAAATGGCCAAAGAAGTGCGCCAATTGCAAAGTGCTTCTGGCGCCGCTACATCGCGAGATTTGGAACATGCCTTGCAAGTTGTCGGTGCGGCATTGCCAGCCGGTCAAGGCATCTCCGCCATCGACTATCAAGCACAAGGTCAAGCCGAGACCAAGCTTCAAGGTCTGCAACTGAGCGGTGCCCAAACACCGGCGTTTGTACAAAGTCTGCGTGCGCAAGGACTAGATGCGCAGAACAACGGCTCGCAATGGCGCATCACGCCTCTTAAGGAGGCACCATGAGTTTGAAATTCTGGGGGGCACTTCAACAAGTGCCTGCCAAAGAACGTCAGCTTTTGATTTGGGCAGCGCTGGTCCTCAGCCTTGTTTTGCTGTGGACCTACAACATTGCCCCAGCCCTTCAAACATTGCGAGAAGCGCCCTCTCAACTGACACTCTTGGAAGCGCAAACACAAACACTCAAAAGCCTACAAGCGCAAGCACAAGCTTTGCAAAAATCGCCTCGCTTAAGCCCAGCCGATGCCAGCAACCTCTTGCAACAAAGCGCAAAAGACGTCTTGGGTGCAGGTGCAACTTTGAACATCCAAGGCTCTCGGGTCACCCTCACGCTCAGCGGCGTGTCTGCCGACAATTTGGCGCAGTTTTTGGCCATGGCCAGAAGCAAATCACACGCTTTAACCACAGAGGCGCACCTGCAAAAATTCTCAGGTACAGCCTCCGATAAAGGTGCCAATGCCAAAGAACTTTGGCGTGGCGCACTCATTTTGAATTTGCCATCGACCTGACCATGAATCGCCCACGCATCAACCTTCGCACGCTCGGGCCGAATGGCTGGGCTTGGGCTTGGACCGGTGCTTTGCTTGGCACAGTCATTTCTTTGTTGATCAATTGGCCAGCGCAGTGGTTTGCGCAAACCGTGATGCAAGCGACGCAGGGGCAAGTGCAACTGCAAGAAGCGCAAGGGTCCATTTGGCAAGGCTCTGGCAAATTGGTGCTGACCGGTGGCGAGGGCAGTCGAGATGCCATGGCATTGCCAGGCCGTATTTCTTGGCAGTTGCGCCTCCAGCTGCAAGGCCTGGCGTTGCCACAGTTAAATTTTCAATTGATGGCTGCTTGCTGTATGACGCAAGCGCTCAACAGTCAACTCAGCGTTCAATCTTTTGCACAAGCCAGCCAACGTTCTTTGCAATTGCAAGTCGACGATCACCGCTCGCAATGGCCTGCGCATTTGCTCAGCGGTTTGGGGGCGCCTTGGAACACCATGCAACCCGAAGGCAACCTGGTCTTGGTCACCCAACAGTTGTCGGTACAACTTTTACAGGGCCAAACCAGCATGCAAGGCAAGGTCCTTCTGACAGCAGAAAACATGTCCTCCAAAATAAGCACCTTGCGGCCTATGGGCACCTATCAAATTAGCCTTGGCAGACTCAGCGAGTCTGGTGCAACAACAGCCGCTGCGTCCACAACGACGCCCTCTCTGTCGTTGACCACCCTGTCTGGCAGCTTGCTGCTGAGTGGCCAAGGTCAGTGGCAAGGTCAAAAATTTCAATTTCGCGGCGAAGCGTCTGCAGTGCCTGAGCATGCAGCCGCCTTGTCAAATTTGCTGAACATCATTGGACGGCGCCAAGGCGCGCGCAGCTTGCTTTCATTGGGTTGAACATCATGGTCTTTCGCACACACACTTCCAAGCCCACGCTTCACAGCAAACCATTCACGCAACTGTTGGTCAGTTTGTGCGTCTGCTTGCCTTTGGCCTTTGTGGGTGGCAACGCCAGCGCTCAAGCACCCAAGGCCAACAAAAAAGCAAACAGCAACGCCAGCACAAAGCCTGTGCAAGAACCTGTCACCCTCAATTTCAACAATGCTGAAATTGAAGCCGTGGCCAAAACCTTGGCCACCTTGTCGGGTCACAATGTGGTGGTCGATCCTCGCGTCAAAGGCACCATCACCCTCACCAGCACGGTGCCTGTTGCGCCTGCACAAGCGCTGCGATTGTTTGCGGCACAACTGCGCACGCAAAGTTTTGCGTTGGTGGAATCTGCAGGTTTGTATTTGGTGGTGCCCGAGGCCGATGCCAAGCTACAAAGTGGCGGTGTTTCTGCAGGTGCTGTGCCAGCCTCCAACGGCCAAATCATCACGCAAATTTTTCAGCTGAACCACGAGAGTGCCAACAACTTGGTGCCTATCTTGCGGCCCCTCATTAGCCCCAACAACACGGTCAATGTAAACCCCGGCACCAATGCCTTGGTCATTACCGACTATGCCGACAACTTGCAACGCTTGGGCCGCATCATTGCAGCCCTCGATGTGGCCAATGCCACTGGCGTCGAAGTGGTACCTTTGAAGCACGCTTTGGCCAGCGACGTGGTGCCCATGCTACAACGTCTACTGGATGCAGGTGCCGCCAGCAGCGGCGCACCAGCTGCGGGTCAACCCGATGCCACCTTCAAAACCATGGTGATGGCAGAGGCACGCAGTAACTCCCTCATTGTTCGTGCCGCCAATGCAGCACGCGTGGCCTTGGCTCGCTCTCTCATTGCACAACTTGATCGCCCCTCTGATGCGGGCCCCAATGCCGCAAGCGGCAATATCCACGTGGTGTATTTGAAAAATGCAGATGCCACCAAATTGGCGGCCACCTTGCGAGCAGCGCTTTCAGCCCAAGGCAACTCGGGCACTACCGCAGCAACTGCCAGCATGCCTTCGGCAGGCAACGTCAACAACACCAACAATGCTGGGGCCAGCAATGCCAGTTTCACAACCAGCTCACAGCCTTCTACAGGCGGTCAAATTCAAGCCGATCCCTCTACCAACGCCCTCATCATCACAGCGCCCGAACCGCAATACCGTCAATTGCGTGCTGTCATTGACAAACTTGATGCGCGACGAGCACAGGTCTTTGTGGAAAGCCTGATTGCAGAAGTCAGCGCCGAAAAAGCGGCTGAATTTGGCGTGCAATGGCAAGGCCCTTTGGGTGGCAAAGGCGATACCAACATTGGCTTGTTGGGCACCAACTTTAAAGTGGGTGGTGCCAACCTCATTTCATTGGCCACGCAAGGTGCCAGCGGCAATGTGGCGCCTTCATCGGGTTTGAACCTGGGTGTTGCGCACAACAGCAATGGCACTTATGTGCTGGGTTTCTTGGCGCGATTTTTACAAACCACTGGTGATGGCAATGTGCTGTCCACACCTAATTTACTGACACTTGACAACGAAGAGGCCAAAATTGTGATTGGTCAAAACGTGCCCTTCGTCACAGGCCAATACACCAACAACAACACCAACGCAGGCGCCGTCAACCCGTTTCAAACCATTGAACGCAAGGACGTAGGTCTGACGCTTCGTGTGAAGCCGCAAATCAGCGAGAACGGCACTGTCAAGTTGCAAATTTACCAAGAGGTAAGCCGCCTTGACCCAGCCTCCATCAACTCGTCCACAGGCTTGATCACCAACAAGCGCTCTATTGAATCCAGCGTGCTGGTTGAAGATGGCGCCATTGTGGTCTTGGGTGGTTTGCTTCAAGACGATTACGGCAACAGCCAAGAACGTGTCCCCGGCTTGGGTGATGTGCCTTTGTTTGGCAATTTGTTCCGCGCTGAATCGCGCAACCGCAAAAAAACCAACCTGATGGTGTTCTTGCGTCCTGTGGTGGTGCGTGATGGT
The DNA here is from genome assembly GCA_041172085.1 of Pseudomonadota bacterium. Taxonomy (GTDB): domain Bacteria; phylum Pseudomonadota; class Gammaproteobacteria; order Burkholderiales; family Burkholderiaceae_C; genus Limnohabitans_A. The sequence continues at coordinate 28,762 of JBEDKQ010000001.1, forward strand.
GCGGCCACTGAAGGCTTGTCCTTGAGCCGTTACGAACAAATGCGGGGTGCGCAAATAGACGCACAGCCCTCTGTCAGCCCAGGCTTGCCCGTCACAGGCGCGCCTGTTTTGCCTGAAGCAACTCGCAAACCCTGATCCTCATGGCCAGCAAGTACCCTCTTCCCTATGCGTTTGCGCGCAGTCACCAACTGCTGTTGGAAGACGATGGCGCGCGCATCACGTTGTGGCTCTGCACAGACAGTTCGGCCAACGCCATCTCGGAAGTGATGCGCAAATGGTTCTCTGACAACGTGGCCTTTGAGATTGCGAGGGAAGAATCAACACGCCTAAAGCAACGCATCAGCCAAGCCTACACCACGCAATACGGGCCAGGCGAGTCCAGTGCAGCAGCGGTGGTGAGCGAAGTGGAATCGGCCGCCGACTTGTCTCGCATGATGCAAGAGTTGCCCGCCGTTGAAGATTTGTTGGAGACCAGCGACGATGCGCCCATCATTCGCATGCTGAATGCACTGCTGACGCAAGCTGCGCGCGATGGCGCCAGCGACATTCACATCGAACCCTACGAGCGGCATTCCAGTGTGCGCTTTCGTGTCGATGGCAATTTGCGTGAAGTGGTACAACCCAACCGCGCCTTGCACGCAGCCCTGATCTCTCGTCTGAAAATCATGGCCGAGCTCGACATTGCCGAAAAACGTTTGCCGCAAGATGGTCGCATCAGTTTGCGCTTGGGCTCGCGCGCTGTCGATGTGCGGGTCTCAACCTTGCCAAGCGCACATGGCGAACGCGCTGTGTTGCGCTTGTTAGACAAATCGGAAACACGGCTAAGCTTGCCCTCAGTCGGCATGCAAGGCCGCACATTAGAGCGCTTCCAACAATTGGTGACACAGCCGCATGGCTTGATTTTGGTCACAGGCCCTACAGGCTCAGGCAAAACCACCACGCTGTATGCAGCGCTGCAAAGTTTGGACGCCACGGGCAGCAACATCATGACGGTGGAAGACCCCATCGAATACGAATTGGCGGGCGTGGGTCAAACCCAAGTGAATGCCAAGATTGATTTGACCTTTGCCAAGGCCTTGCGCGCCATTCTGCGGCAAGACCCGGACATCATCATGATTGGCGAGATTCGCGATTTTGAAACGGCGCAAATTGCCATTCAAGCCTCTATGACTGGCCATTTGGTGCTGGCCACTTTGCACACCAACGATGCGGCCAGTGCCATCACGCGCCTGACCGACATGGGCATTGAACCTTTCTTGCTCAGCTCGTCTTTGCTCGGTGTGTTGGCGCAGCGTCTGGTGCGCAAAGTGTGCACACATTGCCAAGGTGCAGGCTGCACACAGTGCGGCCAGACAGGCTACGCTGGCCGCACTGGCATTTTTGAATTGCTGGTTACCGATGACGCATTGCGTGCCCAAATTCACGCCAAACAAGCCGAAGCCAGCATTCGTGAAGCCGCTGTGGCGGGTGGCATGGTGCTCATGCGCGAAGATGGTGAGCGCTTGGTGCAGTTGGGCATTACCAAGGCCGAAGAATTGCTGCGCGTTACGCGCGACTGATCGCAGCATGACAAATCAACGCACGCTCCGTCTATTCATCACAGGCTTGTTGGGTTTGCTCTGTGGTTTAAGCCATGCCCAAATAAACAGCTCAACCGACACACAGCCTGAAAACCCAGACACCCCAGAAGCGACTACACCTTGGCGCTACACACTGGGCCTGCGGGTTCGAGCCGACGACATCAACCATGCTACTCGCAGCGCACAACTCCGACCCGTTTTGGGCTTGCGTTATGGCCGATGGCGCGTTGGCATTGGCGATGGTCAAGAGTGGTTGCGCTTCAACAGTTTTCGCAAAGAGCCCAGTCTCAGCTACCAATGGGTTGAAAAGAGTGACATCAGCCTGGGTGTGTCGATGCGCATCCACAATCTCAGCACCAACGAAGCCTTTGACATTTTCGAGCCCGGCCGCAAAACGCTGCGCGGTCGCGTATTGGCCAATGTGCGCATCACAAACCGCTGGTCAGCAGGGGTGGAGTGGACGCAAGATTTACTCAATCGCGGGGACAGCAGCACCTTAGGTTTGGGCGTGTCCTACGCTTGGCCCTTGTCTGCGCACAGCGAACTCAGTCTTAACTCGGGCCTCACGTGGGCCCCTGCAGAACACTGGCGCACTTCCGCTGGGGTCAACCGCATTGGTGCGGGGGGACTCACCACCGGCACGGGCTCTGTTGGCTCTGGCTTAAGTTACAAGCACAGCTTGTCTAGGCGATGGGCTTGGTACAGCACCTTGGGCATCAACAAAGAGGTTGGCAGTGTGGCCAAATTGTCGGGGCCGCACAGTTTGGTCAACGGCCAAATTGGCCTGCTTTACTTTGACCGCTAAAGACACGGACTCAACACCACGCCATGCCTGCTTATTCTTATGAAGCTCTGCAAAACGATGGCGCCTTGCGCAAAGGTGTGATCGAGGCCGACAGTGCCAAGGCAGCGCGCAGTCAGTTGCGGACGCAAGCCTTGGTGCCCCTGTCGGTACAAGCCTTAGGCGCCAATGGCGCAGAGAAAAGCACCCAAAGCATTTGGCAAACCAACATCGGTTCACGCCAATGCTTCTCAGCCAATGCCTTGGCTGTATGGACTCGGCAGTTGGCCAGTTTGGTCAGCAGCGGTCTTCCGTTAGAGCGCGCATTGGCCGCTTTAAGCGACGAAGCCGAGTCAGAAAAACAAGCGCACTTGGTGGCGCAGTTGCGTGCCGAGGTCAATGCTGGCTTGGGCTTGGCCAAGGCCATGTCGCAACACCCCAAAGAATTTTCGGCGCTTTACACCGCGGTCATCAGTGCTGGCGAGCAAGGCGGTCATTTAGGCCAAGTCCTGACCCAACTGGCCGACGATTTACAAGACCAACAAACGCTCAAAGCCAAACTTCTCAGTGCGTCTTTGTACCCAGCCATCGTCAGCGCCATTGCCTTGCTCATTGTGATTTTCTTGCTCAGCACCGTGGTGCCACAGGTTGCACAAGTGTTCACGGGCAGTCAACGCAAACTGCCGGGTTTGACGGTGGCCATGTTGGCCCTCAGTGACTTCGTTCGCAACCATGGCTGGACCCTGGTCTTGCTGCTGGGTTTGTCGTGGTTGGGCATTCACCAAGCTTTGAAGCGTCCGCGCTTGCGCATTCAATTTGATGCGGCATTTTTGCAGCTGCCTGTTTTGGGCAGACTGGCCACCGGTTACAACACCGCCCGTTTTGCAAGCACCTTGGCCATGCTCACCGCAGCAGGCGTGCCCATCTTAAAAGCCATGCAGTCTGCCGCCGACACCTTGTCCAACCAAGCCATGCGAGAAGATGTGCTCGATGCCTTGGTGTTGGTGCGAGAGGGCGCGCCCTTGGCCATGGCCATGGGGCAAAAGAAACGTTTTCCCAGTTTACTGGCCATGTTTGCACGCTTGGGCGAGCAAACGGGTCAACTGCCCATCATGTTGCAACGTGCTGCACAACAACTCTCAGCCGATGTCCAACGTCGCGCCATGGCGCTTGCCACCATCCTCGAGCCCTTGCTGATTGTGGCCATGGGTGGGGTGGTCATGCTCATTGTGCTGGCCGTCCTCATGCCCATCATGGAACTCAACCAATGGGTTCGTTGAACATGCATCAACTTAGGAGCGCACCATGGCAGCCAGCTTAGACGGTCAATTGGTGGTGGCAATTTCGTCGCGCGCCTTGTTTGATTTTGAAGAAGAAAATCAAGTCTTTGAGCAAGGCGACGACCGCGCTTACATGAAGTTGCAACTCGAACGCTTAGAAGAACCCGCCAAACCTGGCGTGGCCTTTTCCTTGGTTAAAAAATTACTGGCGTTCAACGATGCACAAACGCAACGTGTTGAAGTGGTCATTTTGTCGCGCAACGACCCGGTGTCTGGCATGCGGGTGTTCAGATCGGCGCAGCACTATGGCTTGCCCATCCAGCGTGGCAGCTTCACGCGTGGTCAATCGCCTTGGCGCTATTTGAAGCCGCTCAATGCCAACTTGTTTTTGTCGACACATTTGTCCGATGTACGCGCCGCCTTAGATGCGGGTGTGCCCGCTGCGCAGGTGTATCCACACTCGGCCCATGCCTCGCAAGCACATCCACACGAAGTGCGCATTGCGTTTGACGGTGATGCGGTGTTGTTTTCCGATGAAGCCGAACGGGTGTTTCAAGCAGAAGGCTTGTCCGCTTTTCAAGCGCATGAGCGGGCCAAGGCTGCACAGCCCTTGTTGGCTGGCCCATTCAAGCCCTTGCTGGCCGCACTGCACCGCCTGCAACAAGAGGGGACGCCCGCCATGCGCATTCGCACAGCCTTGGTGACGGCACGCAGTGCGCCGGCTCACGAACGCGCCATTCGCACCCTCATGGAATGGAACATTGAAGTCGACGAGGCCATGTTTTTGGGCGGCTTGCCTAAAGGTGAGTTTTTGAAAGAGTTCGAGCCCGATTTCTTCTTTGACGATCAAACTGGCCACATTGAATCGGCGGCACAGCATGTGCCAGCTGGCCACGTGGCCAGTGGCATCAGCAACCCGCCGCTTACCTCTTAAGTTTCTGAGGAGTTGGTAGCGGCAGGCGTTTCGCGTCTGCGCCCTTCTCTGCGCGCAATCCAGACCGTGGACACCAAGATCACGGAAGCGCCAATCCATGTCCATTGACTGGGCACATCGCCAAACACCAACCAGCCCAACAGTGAGGCCCACACCAAGTCTAAGAAGCGCAGCGATTGGGTGGCAGAAATATCAACAATGCTGAAAGCCTTGGTCAGGCTGTAGTGGCCGATTGTTCCTAAAACGCCGGCCACCATGAATCCCACCCATTGCCACATTGTGGGGGCTTGCCAGTGCAGCAAGGCCAACGGCAAGCTGAACAAGGTGACCGTGATCGATTGCCACATCACAATGACGCCAGGTGTTTCTGTGCGCGTGAGGTGCTTCGTAATCAGAAACGAGGCTGCAAAAACAGGCGACGAGGCCAGCATCACCAAGTTGTACCAACCGCCCGAGCCTGTGAGCTTTGGCAACACCACCACCAGCACGCCCAAAAACCCAATACCGGCCGCAATCCAACGGTCTTTGCGCATGGGCTCGCCCAAGAACCAAGCCGCACCCAACATGATGAAGATGGGGCCTGTAAAACCAATGGCGGTCATGTCGGCCAGCGGAATTTGCGGCAACGCAATGAACCACAAAATGAGGCCAACCGTGTGAACACCCCCGCGCCAAAATTGACCCTTGATGTCATTGGGCACATACGCTGCCAAACCTTGGTACCAAAGCAAGGGCAACATAATGACCAGACCGCAGAAGTAACGCAAAAACTGCGCTTCAAACGGGTCCATTTGCATGGCAATGGACCGAGCGATGGTGTTCAGCACCGAAAAAGAAATACCCCCCAAAGCCATCCACACCATGCCTCTTACAGACGGCGGCAGACGTTCAAAACGCCGCATGTTCTGCAATCGTGTCAGCGTGATCAGGCGCTGAAGAGGGGGTGGGAGAAATCTGGGCACCCTGCCACTATATCGGAGCGCTCTGAGCGATAAAGTCTCATGGGTTACCTGCCTGAAAAGACTTCACAGGCTGATGCTCAAAAAAACGGGCCCAAAGGGGCCCGTAGGTCGACTGCAAACTAGCAGATCAGTTGTTTTGCAAAGCGGCAATGCGCTCTTCGATGGGAGGGTGCGTTGAGAACAACTGACCAATGCCACCCGCAATGCCCATGGCTGCCACGCTCTTGGGCAATTCAGCGGTGTGCAAGCCGCCCAGGCGGGCCAGTGCGTTCATCATGGGTTGCTTACGGCCCATCAATTGCGCGGCACCTGCATCAGCGCGGAATTCACGTTGACGGCTGAACCAAGCCACCACAATGGCCGCAGCAAAGCCCAAAACGATGTCCAACACGATGGTGGTGATCCAATAACCCATGCCAGGGCCTGTGTTTTCTTCGTCGTTTTTGCGCAAGAAGCTGTCTACTGCATAGCCCACCACGCGTGACAAGAACACCACAAAAGTGTTCATGACACCTTGAATGAGGGTCATGGTGACCATGTCGCCATTGGCGATGTGGGCCACTTCGTGCGCCAACACGGCCTCGATTTCTTCGTGCGTCATGTTTTGCAACAAGCCTGTGGACACTGCAACCAGCGCAGAGTTTTTGAATGCGCCAGTGGCAAAAGCATTGGGGTCGCCTTCAAAGATACCGACTTCAGGCATGCCAATGCCAGACTTGTCTGCCAATTTTTGAACCGTGTCGACCAGCCATTTTTCGTCTGCATTGCTAGGCTGTGCAATCACCTGGACACCCGAACTCCATTTGGCCACGGGCTTGCTGATCAGCAATGAAATGATGGCGCCGCCAAAACCCATGATGAGGGCGAAGCCCAGCAGTGCACCCAGGTTTAAACCATTGGCTGTTAGAAAACGATTGACGCCCAACAAACTGGCCACCACACCCAACACCAGCACCACGGCCAAGTTGGTCAATACAAATAAAAGAATACGTTTCATGAGGAAGAAAGTTCCACCACCCAGCGAAGGCCAAGTGCACAGTTCGAATGTTAGGGTTCAGACCAACAAAATCAAGTGGGGGGTCTTAATTCCTCAAAATAGCACGGCTTTTAGACCGCTCTGGGCAAGCGAAAAACCTGCTTGTCCTGATAAAAGTCTGGTTTTTCATTGTCGGGCCACCACCCAGGAATGCCCAACACAGGCGTCGGCAAAAAGGGCTTGCTGGCCAATTTATCGGTCTGTAAGTCTTTGGCCAACCAATCATCCCATTCGGCCAAAGGCACTTGCTGGGGCACTCGCCACATGTGAACCGTGATGGCTTTGTAGGGAGCGACCAGTTTTTCTAAAGCGGCATGGCCAAAAATTTGCAGTTGAGCGGTGTTCCATTGCGCTCGGTGAGTCACAAATGCCTCTGGCCAATCGCGCCGGACCAGTGCATCCCAAATGACGTCATCAACTTGCAACAAGCAAGCGTTTTCATCAAACACTGTGACTGCATCGCGCACTGGACCGCGCACAGCACCCACCCCTTGCGCTTGGATAGCGGCAGCCTGGATTTGGTTGAGTTGTTTTTTGGCCAGTGGAAAATGCAGCCAACACAAGGCGTTGAAAAAATCATGCAAACCATCGCGAGTGGGCACGGCCGCATGATCGAAAATGTATTGCTCGTAGGGCATGCCTTCGGGCAACTGCTCTTGCGGCACAAACTGCACAGGGCACAGAGCCTGCACTGCATTGCAGGCTTGGGCCACACAAGCGCCTTGCGAAACTTGGCGAGCAATGGGCTCGCCTGTTTCACGCCAAGGCTGAAGCCAAGGCACAGACCAATCGATGCGGCTTAGGCCACACGCCATGGCAAAGCTTCACCCGAGCGCAAGGGTTTCAATTCGGCTTCACCAAACTGGAAACTCTCGGGCGGTGTCCAAGATTCACGGTTCAAGGTGATGCTGCCCGTGTTGCGTGGCAAACCATAAAAATCGGCGCCATTGAAGCTGGCGAAGGCCTCGAGTTGATCCAACTTGCCGACACTGTCAAAGGCTTCGGCATACATCTCCATGGCGGCGTGTGCGGTGTAACAGCCTGCACAGCCCGAGGCATGTTCTTTTAAATGTGCTGGGTGCGGTGCACTGTCGGTGCCCAAGAAAAAGCGTGTGTTGCCCGATGTGGCTGCATGAAGCAAGGCCACACGGTGGGTTTCGCGCTTAAGAACGGGCAAGCAGTAATAGTGTGGGCGAATGCCACCTGTAAAGATGGCATTGCGGTTGTACAACAAGTGATGTGCTGTGAGTGTGGCGCCTACAAAGCGATCGGCTGACATAACGTAGTCGGCAGCATCTTTGGTGGTGATGTGCTCGAACACAATTTTGAGTTCGGGAAAATCACGGCGCAAGGGAATCAATTGCGTGTCAATGAAGGCAGCTTCACGGTCAAACAAATCAATGTCACTGCTGGTGACTTCACCGTGCACCAACAACAACATGCCCACCTTTTGCATGGCTTCTAGCGTGGGATAGATCTTTTTCAAATCGGTCACACCAGCATCGCTGTTGGTGGTGGCGCCCGCAGGATAAAGTTTGCAAGCGACCACACCTGCGGCTTTGGCCTTGACGATTTCTTCAGGCGGCAAATTGTCGGTGAGGTACAAAGTCATGAGCGGCTCAAACGCCACGCCCTTGGGCACAGCAGCCATGATGCGCGCCTTGTAGGCCATGGCCAACTCGGCTGTGGTCACGGGCGGCTTCAGGTTTGGCATGATGATGGCGCGGCCAAATTGGGCGGCAGTGTGCGGCACAACCGTTTGCAGTGCAGCGCCATCGCGCACATGCAAGTGCCAATCATCGGGGCGGGTGATAGTCAGTGTTGAAGTCATGGTGAGTTGCCAATCAAGTTTTTTGCGAGGAGGGGTCGAGCAGGGCCATCAGGTCTTGCTCTGCCAAGCCTTGCGAGCGCACAGTATCGCGGGTGTTGTGCAAGGATTGCAGAAGTTCGAGTGCTTGCGAATACAAAGCTAGGCCAGCGGGCGTGAGGTTTGTTGGGTAAGAGCTGCGGTCAATCAATGCAACGCCGGCCCACGCCTCCAGCGACTGAATGCGCCTAGAAAAAGCGGGTTGTGTGACATGACGAAGTTGTGCCGACCGGCTGAAACTTCGCGTTTCAGCCAAGCTCACAAAGTCTTCAAGCCACTTGGTTTCCATGCCTGCATTATCCCGCACCAACTTCGGAGTTTTGCTGCAAGGCCCACATTTGCGCATAGCGGCCATTCAGTTCTAGCAGTTGGGCATGGTGGCCGCGCTCAATGATGTGGCCCGCTTCCATGACCAAAATTTCGTGCGCATCGACCACGGTCGACAAGCGGTGCGCAATGACCAGCGTGGTTTTGTTTTGGGCGGCATTGGCCAACTCGGCCTGAATGGCACGCTCATTGGCGGAGTCAAGCGCCGAGGTGGCTTCATCAAAGACCAAGATGGGTGGGTTTTTGAGCAAGGTGCGGGCAATGGCCACGCGTTGCTTTTCGCCGCCCGACAATTTCAGGCCGCGCTCACCCACCGAGGTGGCATAGCCTTTGGGGGTGGACACAATGAAGTCATGGATGCGCGCTGCTTTGGCCGCTGTTTCAATGTCTGCTTGCGTCGCGCCTGTTCTGCCATAGCCAATGTTGTAAGCCACCGTGTCGTTGAACAACACCGTGTCTTGCGGCACGATGCCCAGTGACTTGCGCACGCTGTGCTGTGTGACCTGTCGAATGTCTTGGCCATTGATGGTGATTCGGCCTTGCTGCACATCGTAGAAGCGGAACATCAACCGCGCCAGCGTCGATTTACCAGAGCCTGAGGGCCCCACCACGGCAACTGTTTTGCCAGACGGAATTTCAAAGCTGATGTTGTGCAAGATGGGCCTGTCTGACTCATACGCAAACGACACATTCTCAAACCTCAAATGCGCACTGTCTTGGCAATTGAGTTCGGGCGCGTTGGGCACATCGGCCACTTCGCGCTCGCGGTCCATCAACACAAACATCTTGTCGAGGTCGGTCAGGCTTTGTTTGATTTCTCGGTACAACACACCCAAGAAGTTCAAGGGAATGTAGAGTTGAATCATGAAGGCGTTGATCATGACCAAATCGCCCAAGGTCATGCGCCCGTCCACCACACCTTGCGTGGCGCGCCAGAGCATGGCCACCAATGCGGTCGCAATGATCAGTTGTTGACCCGTGTTGAGAAGCGACAAAGAGGTTTGAGATTTCAAGCGCGCTTTTCGAAGGCGTTCCAAACTTTCGTCATAACGGTTGGCTTCGTAGACCTCATTGCCGAAGTACTTGACGGTTTCGTAGTTCAGCAAGGAGTCAATCGCTTTGGTGTGGGCGGCTGAATCAAATTCGTTGGCTTGTTTTCTAAAGTGCGTGCGCCATTCGGTCACCTGTACCGTGAAGAAAATATAGAAACCCAATGCCGCCAGGGTGATCCATGCAAACCACGCATCAAACTTGACCGCCAAAATGGTCAAGACCAAGGCCACCTCAATCAGGGTGGGCACGATGCTGTACAGCGAGTAAGAAATGAGCGACTCAATGCCGCGCACACCACGCTCAATGTCGCGCGTCATGCCGCCAGTCTGACGGGCTAAATGAAAGCGCAAGCTTAAGGCATGCAAATGTTGAAACGTTTCCAGGGCAATGCTGCGTGCGGCACCTTGGGTGGCTTTGGCAAAAACCAGCTCTCTCAACTCTGTAAAGGCCGAGGTCATGAGGCGGAGTGCGCCATAGCCCACCAGCAAAGCAACAGGCACTACCAGCACTTGTGCAGGATCGCTTGGCTTGAAGCTCATGGCATCGACCAAGTTTTTCAGCAAAATGGGCACACTGACGTTGGCCAGCTTGGCACCCACCATGAACGCCAATGCGGCGGCCACCCGCCATTTGTAGGCCAGCAAATAGGGCAGCAGACGCTTCAGCGTACGACCATCTGAATCTTGAGGGGAGGGTTGCGCAACGGCGGTTCCCGCGTTGTTGGGTGCTGTTTGAGCGGTAGAACTTTCACCGTGATGGCGCATGGGTCACAATCTGAATCAAAATCAAGCCAACATTGTGCCCCTGTATTGAAGCAATCACCCAAGGCCCTGCCATGAACCTCCAAGAAAAAGTCGCTTTGCCCACCGACCAAGAGCTGGTGCTCAAGGTCATTCCCATGCCCGCAGACTGCAATGCCAATGGCGATATTTTTGGTGGCTGGGTCATGGCACAAGTTGACTTGGCAGGTGCTGTGTTGCCTGCCAGGCTTGTGCGTGGCCGCATGGCCACAGTTGCGGTGAATGAGTTCATTTTCAAACAACCCGTGAAAGTGGGTGACTTGCTCTCCTTCTTTTCACAAATCACGCGTGTGGGCAAAACGTCCATCACGGTTCAAGTGGAAGTGTTTGCCGAGCGCTTTTCCAACCAAGGCGAGTTCATCAAGGTGACAGAAGCGCGTTTGACCTATGTGGCCATTGACGCCAACGGCAAGCCCACGCCTGTGCCGGTGGCTTAGGACGTGAGGTAAGCCGCCGTGCCAGTCGACAGCAACTTGCCATCGGCTGCACGAAACTCCATTCGGGCATTGCCCACGCGTGCACCGACGCGAACAGCCTCGGCATGAATGACGAATTGGTCACCGATGCCAGGTCGCAAAAAGTCAATGCGTAAATCGATGGTGCTGTGCCGCGCAAAACGCTCAAGTCTTTTGGCAGGCTTTTCGTCCATGTGCTTGGCCCCCAAGGCCGCTAACACGGCCAAACTGCCCATGGCATCGAGCACGGCGCTGATCACGCCACCATGAATGCGGTGATACGCAAAGTGTCCAACAAGCTCGGGCTTCATGTGGAGGTGCGCCACAATGCCTGTCGCTTGAATGCTCTCGATCTTCAAGCCCATCCACTGGTTGAAAAGAATTTTTTCTTCGTAAATCTCGCGCAAACCTTCGATGAACTCAGGCTCAAAGTTAGCCTGAGGTGGTGTGTCTGCGCGAGAAGAAGTCATGCTGCAATCTAAGTTGGGGGGACAATTTAGATTTTAGAGAAGTCGGGCTTGCGTTTTTCCATAAAAGCACCAAAAGCTTCGCGCGCAGCAGGCTCGGTGAGCATGCGGCGGAAACTTTGACCCTCTTCGCCCATGCGCTCAATCAGGGCCTTGGACTGACCACTTTTCATCAAGCGCTTGGTTTCAACCAAGGCTGACAAAGGTTTGGCTGCCAGTTTTTTGGCTTGAGCTTGCGCATAGCCATTCACTTCAGTAGGTGGCACCACGCGATTGACCAAGCCAATTTCTAGCGCAGCTTCTGCAAAGAATGCTTCACCCAGCAACAGGGCTTCGGCGGCCCGGTGATAGCCAAACATTTGCGGTGCCAATGCGCTAGAAGCAAACTCGGGGCACAGTCCCAAATTTACAAAGGGCATGGAAAACGCTGCGTTGTCACCCGCGTAAACCAAGTCACAGTGGAACAGCAAAGTCGTGCCAATGCCCACTGCAGGGCCGGCCACTGCCGCTATTGCAGGTTTTTCAAACGTGGTGAGCGCACGCATGAAGTGAAACACTGGCGAGTCCACGGTGGAGGGTGGTTTGTTCAAGAAATCGCCAATGTCGTTGCCTGCACTGAAGATCGATTCGTGACCTTGAATCACCAAGACACGGATGGCGGGATCTGCTTGGGCTTGATCTACCGCTTGCGCCATGGCGGCATACATGTCGCCCGTAATTGAGTTCTTTTTATCAAGACGGTTGAAGGTGAGGGTCATCACCCCGGCGTCAATGTGGGTCAAGATGTCTGACATGCTGTTGTGTCTTTCGGTTAATTCAAATGATTTCAGTTGGTGCTGGGCACGCGAACCCAAGTTTGGGTGCGGCCGAAGGGGCCGATCGAACCGCGCACTTCTAATTTGGCACCGTTCTCAATGGGTGTGAGGCGCAGGCCATAAGTTTTGCCGTTCTCAGGGTCCAGAATTTCACCATCTTCCCAGACATTTTTACCACCGGCTTTTTTGGCACCTCGAATGATCTCCATGCCCACGACAGGCTGGTTTTTTCGGTCATCGCTGCACTTATCGCATTTGGCAGCAGGATCGGCATCTTTGCGCAAGACCTTTTCGACACGGCCACGAACAACGCCTTGTTGTTCGTAAATCACGACCATGCTTTTAAGCTCTCCTGTTTTGTCATCCAGCGTGTGCCATTGGCCCACAGGTGAATTGGCCATTGCGGCGCTCACACAAGAAGCGGCAACAAGGACCGCACTGGACTTCAATAAAAACTGCAAACGAATCGAACGACGCATCAAGGTCTCCTTCAAGATTGATCAATGGATGACACTTAGGCCAAAGCCAAATCAGTGTCCATGAGCACATCGGCGCCAGAGCGCGCGGTGTTCATGAGGGTCAGTGTTTCAGGCAACAGACGCGCAAAGTAGAAGCGCGCCGTTTGCAGCTTGGCTTTGTAAAACGGGTCGGGACGTTGTGCTTCTTCTTCAGCCGCTGCAATTTTGGCCAAGGCCACTTGTGCCATGCGTGCCCAGAAATAAGCAAACACCAAGTGTCCAGCCACACGCAAATAATCGACCGAAGCTGCGCCCACTTCATCTGCATTGCCCATGGCCTTCATGCCAATTTCGGTGGTGAACTGCGTCATCTTTTGGCCCAAGTCGGCCAGTGGCTTGATGAACTCGGCCATGGCTTCGTTGCCCATTTCTTGCGCCACCAATTTGCCAATCAACTTGCCAAACTTTTGCAAGCTGGCGCCTTGGTTGCCCAAGACCTTGCGGCCCAACAAATCGAGTGACTGAATGCCGTTGGTACCTTCGTAAATCATGTTGATGCGCGCATCGCGCACGTACTGCTCCATGCCCCACTCTTTGATGTAACCATGGCCACCAAACACTTGTTGGCACGCAGAGTCGGCCCGCACTTTTTCATCGGGATGGTTCAATTCTTTGTCGATCAACAAGGCACCATAGCAAGCCAATGCGCGGCCGCCTTCGGCATAGGCTTTGGCTGTTAACAACATGCGGCGCACATCGGGGTGAACCAAAATGGGATCTGCAGGTTTGGCGGGCGCCTTCACACCAGACAAGCTGCGCATTTGAATGCGGTCCTTGGCATACGCCAACGCGTTTTGATAGGCCACTTCTGTCAAGCCCAGCGATTGATTGCCCACGCCCAAACGCGCACCGTTCATCATCACAAACATGGCCGCCAAACCTTTGTTGGGCTGGCCCACCATGTCACCCACAGCGCCATCCAACACCATCTGGCAAGTGGCGTTGCCATGGATGCCCATCTTGTGCTCCAAGCCGCCGCAGTAAATGCCATTGCGTTCGCCAATGGAACCATCGGCGTTCACATTGAACTTGGGCACCACAAACAAACTGATGCCTTTGCTGCCCACGGGCGCATCGGGCAAACGCGCCAACACCAAGTGGACGATGTTGCCGGCCAAGTCATGTTCGCCAGCGCTGATGAAAATCTTTTGACCCGTTAAGCGATACGTGCCATCGGCCTGTGGTTCGGCTTTGGTGCGAAGCATGCCCAAATCGGTACCACAATGGGGCTCGGTAAGGCACATGGTGCCTGTCCACTCACCACTGGTGAGCTTGGGCAAGTAGATGTTCTTTTGAGCGGGGGAGCCATGGGCTGACAAGCATGCATGCGCGCCATGTGACAAGCCGGGGTACATGGTCCATGCTTGGTTGGCCGAGTTGAGCATTTCAAAGAAACACTGATTGACCACCAAGGGCAATCCTTGACCGCCGTATTCTTCTTCGGCACTGAGCGCAGCCCAACCGCCTTCGATGTATTTGGCGTAGGCCTCTTTAAAGCCGGCTGGGGCCGTCACTTCGTGGGTGTCGCGGTTGAGTTTGCAGCCTTCCTCGTCACCCGAAACATTCAAGGGGAAGACCACTTCAGCGGCAAATTTGCCACCTTCTTCCAACACGGCATTGATGGTGTCCGCATCGGTGTCGGCATGTTTAGGCATGGCCTTGAGTTCGTTTTCTAAATCGAGCAATTCATGCAATACAAATTGAAGGTCGCGCAGGGGTGGGGTGTAGCTGGGCATGTTGAACTTTCAAAAAAATGGGTTGCGAAAATGGGCGTGCGCTTGCCGCTCAGGGCTGATTTCGCGCCACGATGGTGGTGAATCCTTGGCGCGCTCTTTCGGCCGCACCCGGATTGCGTAAAAAACGTGCTTCGTAATGCAAGGCCAGTATGAGCCCATGAATTTCAAAGGCCACTTGCAAAGGGTCGGCTTTGTCGTTCAGATGCTTTTCAGCTTGCGCTTGCGCCACAGAACGTTGCAATGCGTTTTGCCAAGTGTTGACAGATGATGCCAAAGCATCCCGAACAGGACCCGGCCGATCGTCAAACTCCACGGCGCCGCTGATGTAAATGCAACCCGAATCGATTTCGGTCGAGGTACGGTGCATCCAGTTATCAAACAAAGATTGCAAACGGGGCAACCCACGCTTGCAACTCAAAGCGGGATAAAACACTTCACTTTCGAAGCGGTCGTGGTATTCGCGAATGACTGATATTTGCAACTCTTCGCGAGAACCAAAATGCGCAAATACACCCGACTTGCTCATGCCAGTGACTTCTGCCAAGGCGCCAATGGACAAGCCTTCCAAACCTATTTGCGATGCCAATCCCAATGCAGCATCGACGATGGCTGCTTTGGTTTGGCGCCCCTTGATCAAGGTACGGCCGCTGCCATCGTCGGCTGTACGGTAGGCGTTTGCGGCTGCGCTCGCTGAGGAACCGGAAGTGATGTGTCGAACAGTCATGCCTTGGGAAATTGAAAAATAGAACGCTCGTTCTATTTTGCATGAATTTCTATCAATCGGCAAAAACTAAAGGCGAATCAGGGTTAATCCTGACTCGCCTTTTTGCAGGCCCCTATCCCCTAGACCCAGAGGCCGAAGCGGAAAGCAGAGAACGCTTAAGCCTTGCGCTTAAAGGCCACAACCTTTTGCGTTTGCTCACCCAAGCCTTCAATGCCAAGGTGCATGACGTCACCCTTTTTGAGGTACACGGGCGCCGGCTGGCCGTCTTTCTTGATGCCCATGCCTACGCCTGGCGGTGTACCCGTGGTGATGATGTCACCTGGCTCCAAGGTCATGAACTGGCTTACGTAGCTGACCAACTTGGTCACGCCAAAAATCATGGTTTTGGTGGTACCGGTTTGCATGCGCTGGCCGTTCACGTCCAAAAACATTTTGAGGTTTTGGACATTGGGCACTTCGTCTTTGGTGACCATCCAAGGGCCGATGGGGCCGAAGGTGTCGCAACCCTTGCCCTTGTCCCATGTGCCGCCGCGCTCGATTTGGGCTTCTTTTTGTGACACATAACTGGCGTGCTTGCCAATGACGATGCCCAACTCAACTTCCCAATCGGTTTTGACAGAGCCTTTAGGCAACATCACTTCGTCATTAGGACCTTGAATGCAAGAGGTGGCCTTCATGAACACAATGGGTTCTTTGGGAACGGGCAAATTGGATTCGGCGGCATGGTCGGCGTAGTTCAAACCAATGGCAATGAACTTGCGCACATTGGCCACAGGGCAACCCATGCGAGGCTTGCCTTTGACCAAGGGCAGCTTGTCGGTTTTGAGTTTGGCCAATTTGGCCAAAACTTTGTCGGACAGTTGATCGGGGCCAATGTCGGACACCACACCGCTTAGGTCGCGCAGCTTGCCTGCCGCGTCAATGAGACCTGGTTTTTCTTTGCCGGGTTGGCCATAACGCACGAGTTTCATGAAAACTTCCTTTGAGTCAAAAAATCAGTGAATGAAAAATAGATTGGGAGTGATTGTGATCGAAAACGCCTCAATACGTTGAGCGGCCACCCGACAAATCAAACACAGCGCCCGTCGAGAACGAACAATCTTCGGTGAGCAACCAAGTGACCATGGCAGCCACTTCGTCGGGCGTGCCAAAACGTCCCATGGGAATTTTGGACAGCATGAACTGAATGTGCTCGGGCGTCATCTGATCAAAGATGGCTGTTTTGACGGCAGCAGGGGTGACGCAGTTCACGCGCACATTGGTATTGGCCAATTCTTTGCCCAAAGACTTGGTGATGGTCATCACAGCAGCTTTGCTGGCACTGTAGGCACTGGCATTGGGGTTGCCATCTTTGCCCGCCACTGATGCAATGTTGACGATGCGGCCTGCAGGACGCTCTTTCAAATGTGGCGTCCATTCGCGGCAGCAATAAAACACGCCATTGACATTGACGTCCATCACTTGTTGCCACGCATCGACAGGGTAGTTCCACACTTGTGTGTTGGGGCCTGTGATACCCGCGCAGTTGACCACGGCGTCGACGGGGCCGTTTTTCAAAGTAGCTTCGGTGGCCGCCACGACAGACGCATGTTGCGCCACATCGACTTTGACGGTGTGAACCTTGCCGGGATGGTTCAAGCTGGCCACGGCTTTGGCCATGCCAGCTTCATCGCGGTCCCACAAGGTGACGCTGCCGCCCGAAGCCAGCACGCGTTCGGCAATGGCGTAGCCCAAGCCGGTGGCACCACCGGTGATGACCGCATGGCGGCCTTTCATGTCGTATTGGTTCATGGATTTCTTTGATTTGAAAATAGGAAGGTGGATGGGGTTCGAATAAAAGGCTTAGATGGTCATACCACCGTCGACCATGTAGGCATTGCCTGTTGCAAAAGCGGCTTCATCGGACGCCAAGAACACCACGATGGGTGCAATTTCATGCGCCTGGGCAATGCGGCCCATGGGTTGGCGTGCCACAAAGTTTTTGCGCGCTTGAACCGGATCGGCTTCGGAATTGATGCGATCTTGCAGTGAAGGCGTGTCGACGGTGCCAGGGCAAATGGCGTTGCAGCGAATGCCTTTGGCCACAAAATCGGCCGCCACGCTCTTGGTCAAACCAATGACCGCTGCTTTGGAAGCGCCATAAATAAAGCGATTGGGCAAACCGCGCACACTGGAGCACACACTGGCCATGTTGATGATGCTGCCGCCACCTTGTTCGAGCATCTTGGGCAAGACCGCTTGAATCATCCAAAACTGACCGCGTGCATTCAGGTTGAAGGCAAAGTCCCAATCCTTGTCGGTGGCTTGCAAAATAGTACCGCCGTGCACCACACCTGCACAATTGAACAGGGCATCGATGCGCGGAATGAGGGCCACTTGCTTATGAATGTCGTCTTTGTTCATGACATCCAATACGGCCGTGTGCACATTGGCCACACCCGCATAAGCCTTGAGCAATTCTGGGTTGACATCTGTGGCCCATACCGTGGCACCCTCGGCCACCATGGCCATGACGGCGGCATGTCCAATGCCTTGTCCGGCGGCCGTCACCAAAATGTTTTTGTTCTTCAATCTCATGCTTTGATCTCCAAATGAATCTGTTGTCGTTTTTCAATGGCTTGCCAATTCCAGTCGATACCCAAACCAGGTGCTTCGGGTGGATGGGCAAAGCCATCTTGGACCTTCATGCGTGAATGTGTGATGTCGTCCAATTGCGGAATGTATTCCACCCACGTGGCATTGGGCACTGCGGCACACAAACTGACATGCAACTCCATCAAAAAGTGCGGGCACACCGGTACATCGAATGTTTCGGCCAAGTGAGCCGTTTTGATCCAGGGTGTGATGCCGCCAATGCGCGCCACATCGGGCTGCACCAC
>JBEDKQ010000002.1:0-69487 GCA_041172085.1 Pseudomonadota bacterium
GCCATCAACAACTGAAGGGCTTTGCGAATTTGTCCGCTGTGGCCTTTGCGCACAGGGTTGTAAGAACGCATTTCAACGGTTTCGGGGTAGCCGCTGTAGGGCACCTTGTTGAAAGACACGTCTTTTGGAATGTCGACCACCACAGGGCCTGGACGACCGCTGCGAGCAATATGGAACGCCTTCTTCATGACCTCAGCCATGTCGCGTGCGTCTTTGACCAAGAAGTTGTGTTTGACGATGGGGCGGGTAATGCCCACGGTGTCGCACTCTTGGAAAGCATCAAGGCCAATGGCCGCAGTGGGCACCTGGCCACTGATGATGACCATGGGAATGCTGTCCATGTAGGCTGTGGCAATGCCGGTCACGGCATTGGTTAAACCTGGACCCGATGTGACCAAAGCCACACCAACATCGCCAGTGGCGCGTGCATAGCCATCGGCTGCATGGACTGCAGCTTGTTCGTGGCGAACCAGCACGTGCTGAATGGTGTCTTGTTTGAAGAAAGCGTCGTAGATGTGCAAAACGGCACCACCTGGATAACCCCAGATGTATTTGACATTTTCGGCTTGGAGCGCTTTAACGAGGATTTCGCCACCGCGCAATTCTGCAGGGGACGAGGCAGCTGCCGCAGCAGCAACGTTGGCCGCATTGGCCATTTCTGTTTTGGAGATTTCCATATTCAACCTTTGTGAATTTCTCTAACGAAAAACCTTGGGTGCTCTTTTGCGGGACTCTTGTGAAGTCGCATCAGAACTTAAGACGATGGTGATCCGTTTGCGTTTTTTCAATTGCAACCCGGCATTATAGGGCCCAGAATGCCATAATCCGACTCGCACAAAATGGGTGCCTCACTTGGCGCAACACCTTGGCCACAGAACAAGAACTTTCAGATTTTCTCAAGAACACGGAAAAACGTGCTTTCAAGCGCACGCTCTACCACGTTCGCAATGAGGAGTCTGCGCTCGACATCGTGCAGGACAGCATGATCAAGCTGGCCACCCATTACGGCGACAAACCCTCTGAAGAACTGCCCATGCTGTTCCAGCGAATTTTGTCAAATACCACCCTAGATTGGTTCCGTCGTCAAAAAACCCGAAACGCCCTGTTTTCCAACATGAGCGACTTTGGCAACGATGCTGATGGCGAGGATTTTGACTTTTTAGAAAATTTGGGGGGGTTGGGCGAACCAGGTCTGGGAGAAAGCACTGAGGACCAAACCCATCGGAAACAGGTCTTTCAACAAATTGAAGCAGAAATACAAGAATTGCCGCCGCGTCAACGCGAAGCCTTCCTGCTGCGTTATTGGGAGGAGATGAACCTTTCAGAGACCGCTGCAGCCATGGGTTGCACGGAAGGCAGCGTCAAAACGCACTGTTCTCGAGCTGTTCAGGCGCTAAGCAAAGCCCTTCGCGCCAAAGGATTAAACACATGAAACTGCAAGCCAATCAAGACATGACACGTGTCGACCGGGTGGGTCAGGCGATAGCGCGCCATTTAAACGACTCTATGCCAGAGTTGCCGCACGACATTTCGGAGCGCCTGCGCGTGGCCCGAATTCTGGCCCTTTCTCAACGCAAGCACGAGCCCGAAACAGTCATGGTGCCACAACTGGTCGTGGCAGGCGGGCAGGCCATGGGCTCCTTGGATGAAGGCTTGAATCTTTGGAGTCGGCTGGCTTCTGCCCTGCCGCTTCTTGTTTTGTTGTTTGGCTTGGCCAGTATTCATATTTTTCAAAACGAGCATCGCGTCAACGAGATCGCCTCATTGGATGCCGAACTCCTAACCGATGATTTGCCGCCCAATGCTTACACCGACCCCGGGTTTTTGATTTTCTTAAAGTCCAATCCGCTTCAGGCAAAGGTATCGGATTGAAACGACAGCGCTTCTTTGACGTTGCCTTATGTTTCACCATGGCTCTCATGGGAGTAAGGGGTGCACTGGCACAAAATGCACCGTCACCAGCAACGCCACCTACAGCTGCCAAAGTTGCGCCCCCAAGCACCACGTCACCTGGCGCACCCGTACAAAACACAGGCTCTGCAACAGGCGCCGACTGGAACAGCCTGAAGGCTCAACAACAAAAAGCCCTTGCGCCTTTGGCACCGCACTGGTCGCTGATCAGTGCCGCACAAAAAAACAAATGGTTGGCCATGTCCAACAATTTCGAAAACTTATCGCCCAAGGAACAAGCCACTTTGCATGAACGCATGGCCGACTGGGCTTCTTTAAGTCCCCAGCAGCGTGCCCAAGCGCGATTGATTTTCAACGAAACCAAAAGCTTAGGTTCCGACGAAAAAAAGACGCACTGGGAAGCCTACCAAGCCCTCAGTTCTGAGGAAAAGAAAAAACTTGCAGCCCAACAAACAACGGGTATTCAAGGGGCGGCAACCGCCTCGCAAGCGCCGCCGCCCAGCAAAGTCATTCGTTTGCCTAGCAAATCAACGCCCTCAACGCCTTCCGGCAAGCTGACCCCGGGTATCGTCATCGACAAGAAAACACTCCTTCCCACCCCTGTTGTCATTCCTGAAGGCACCTGAGTTGAGTGATACGCCACTTCCACCTGTTGACTCGCAGGCGCTTGCCACTGGCAACGAGCCCTATCACTTACCGACACCTTCTTTAAGCAGAAGAATGGCCTGCTGGTTTTATGAAGGCATGTTGCTCTTTGGCGTTGTCTTCATCTCTGGTTATTTGTTTGGTACCTTGAGCCAAACCAAGCACGCACTCCACAACCGCCACGGCCTTCAGGCTTTTCTTTTTCTGATATTTGCCATTTACTTTACTTGGCTGTGGTCCAAAGGACAAACCTTGGCCATGAAAACTTGGCACATCCAAGTCTTGGACAAATCAGGGCATCGTCTATCTCAAGGGCGCGCGCTTTGGCGCTACTTGCTCAGCTGGGTCTGGGTTTTACCGCCCATGGTCTTCACAGCCCCCTTCAATTTACCTGCCCCCGAAGTTGCTGTCTTGGTGGTTGGATGGGTTGTGATTTGGGCCATTTTGAGCAAGTTTCAATCACGTAGACAATATTGGCATGATGTTTGGGCCGGAACTCAATTGGTTGATGTTCAAAAAGCGCCCCCTCCTTCTACCTCGTCCTAATTCGCCAATGACAGACAACAACGTCAACCCACAAAAAGCCCGCAAGGGTCTGTCTCGTATTTTTCACGCAGGCGGTTACTCGATTGCAGGACTTAAAGCGGGTTGGGGTGAAACTGCATTCAGGCAAGAGGCCATTTTGTCTTGTGTCATGTTGCCAGCGGCTTTTTGGCTAGGTCAATCATGGGTTGAAGTGGCATTGCTGTGTGGCTCAGTCATCCTTGTAATGGTCGTTGAGCTTTTGAACACTGGCATCGAAACAGCCATAGACCGAATTGGCACCGATTGGCATGCATTGTCCAAACGTGCCAAAGACATGGGCAGTGCGGCCGTGCTCCTCAGCTTGCTACTGTGCCTTGGTATTTGGGCTGCTGCAGTTTGGAAGTACATCCATGGCTGACCCTACTTTCTCGATCTGCGTCTATTGCGGCTCCAAGCCTGGAGACCTTCCTTCGTTTGCTGAATCGGCACAACAAGTAGGCCAATGGATTGGAAAGCATGGCGGCCAATTGGTTTATGGCGGCGGCAGAAATGGACTCATGGGTATTGTGGCCAATGCAACACTGGCTGCGGGTGGCCGTGTGGTGGGCGTCATTCCCAGGGCTCTGGTCGAAAAAGAGTGGGCCCACACCGAATGCACCGAGTTGCACATTGTTGAAACCATGCACGAACGTAAGCAAATGATGGCCGAACGGGCTGATGCATTTCTGGCTTTGCCTGGTGGCATTGGTACGTTTGAAGAGTTTTACGAAGTTTGGACTTGGCGCCAGCTGGGCTATCACAACAAACCCATTGGTCTGCTGAATTTGAATGGTTTTTACGATCCCATGCTGAGTTTTTTAAACTCAGTGGTGACGCACGGATTTCTGGGAACTTGGCAAATGGACCTGATTCAAACGGATTCAGACGCCCTCAAATTGCTACCGAACTTGGTTCAGGCTGCTGCGCTGCCTACGCCCTTTCAAAGCGAGGCCATCTAGCGCCATTGAGCCCCAACACTCCCCCAAAAAAAATGCCGCAAAATGCGGCATTTTTGGTTTGATCAGTGACAAATTTAAACCGCGTCGTCGTCTAACTCACCGGTGCGAATGCGAATGACACGCTCGACAGAGGTAATGAAAATTTTGCCGTCACCAATTTTGCCGGTACGAGCCGCTTTAACGATGGCATCGACACAACGCTCGACGTCACCATCTTTTACAGCCACTTCAACCTTGACCTTTGGCAGAAAATCTACCACGTACTCTGCACCGCGGTAAAGCTCTGTGTGCCCTTTTTGACGTCCGAAGCCTTTAACCTCAGTGACGGTCAAACCAGTGACACCGCACTCTGCTAGCGCTTCACGAACTTCTTCCAATTTGAAAGGTTTGATGATGGCTGTGATTTGTTTCATGAATAAGTCCAGACTGAAAAAATTAAGCTCGAAATCGATTGGTTATAGGATAACGCCAATCTTTGCCAAAACTGCGATGGGTGACGCGAATTCCAACCGGAGATTGTCGCCGCTTGTATTCGTTCAGTTTAATCAAGCGGGTCACTTTCTCGACGTCGGCCTGATCAAAACCATCGGCTACTAAAGCATTGATACCTTCGTCATTTTCCATGTAGCGCTGAACGATGGCATCGAGTACCTCGTAAGGGGGCAAGCTGTCTTGATCTTTTTGATCGGCACGCAATTCGGCGCTGGGCGGTCTTGTGATGATGCGCTCTGGAATGGGATTGGTGCCCGTGCCATAGGGGTCATGCTGGTTGCGCCATGCAGCCAAGTGAAAAACTTGTGTTTTGACCACATCCTTGATGACAGCAAAGCCACCTGCCATGTCGCCATACAAAGTGCAGTAGCCCGTGGCCATTTCACTCTTGTTGCCCGTGGTCAGCACAATAGCACCCGTCTTATTGGACATGGCCATGAGCAAAGTGCCTCGGACACGGGCTTGAATGTTTTCCTCCGTTGTATCTTCAGCCAAGCCTTTGAATTGATCGGACAAAGCAGCCTTGAAGCCCTCAAAAAGAGGCGCTATGGAGATCTCGTCATAACGCACATTCAGACGCTTGACCATATCGCGGGCGTCTAGCCAGCTGATATCGGCCGTGTAGGGGGAAGGCATCATGACTGCATGAATTTTGTCCGCACCGATGGCATCCACTGCCAGCGCCAGAACCAAAGCGGAATCGATGCCGCCTGAGAGCCCCAAAATTGCACCGGGAAAGCCGTTTTTACCAAGATAGTCACGTATACCCAAAACCAAGGCATGCCACAAGTCTTCTTCCCAAGAGCTCTCAGGGACAATTTCACGGCCAGTTAATTGCACACCTTCTGAACCAGGCAGTGCTTTCAAATCTACAAATTGCAAACATTCTTGGAAGGCAGGCGCTCGCGCCACCACTTCTGATTGCGCATTGATTGCAAATGAACGCCCTTCAAAGATAACCTCATCTTGTCCGCCAACTAGATGTGCATAAACAAGCGGTAATCGACAGGTGGTTACACGACGAGCCATTTGAACTTCCCGTTCAAGCCCTTTCCCAACATGGAAAGGTGAGGCATTGAGCACCAACAAGACCTGAGCGCCAGCATCGCGCGCTTTTTGGGCTGGCGCATCAAACCAAGCGTCTTCACAAATGAGCAGTCCCAACTTGATGCCGTCGACTTCAAACACACAAGCTTCTTGGCCAGGCGTGAAGTAGCGCCTTTCGTCAAACACTTGGTAATTGGGCAATTCTTGTTTAGCATAAGTGCTTAAAACCTGCCCCTCACACAAAACTGTGGCGCGGTTAAACCGCTTTGTGATGGCCACGCTTTTGCTCTGGATGCCCCCACCTTCGGGGTGACCCAACACAACGTGCAGGCCCTTTAACCCAGACAACTCACGGGCCACTGTTTTCAAGGCATCATCGCAGGCATCGATGAATGCAGGCCGCAACAACAAATCTTCAGCGGCATAACCACAAATGGCCAACTCAGGCGTGACCAAGACGCGAGCGCCCGATAATTTTGCGGGCATTGCCCGCCATGTCACCCACGACGAAGTTGAGTTGGGCGATGCAAAGTTGAAGGGTCATACAGGTGCAGGAATTCAGTTCCAACAATTATGTCATTGCAGTGCAAGATTCCATGCGAAATATCACTGCGCTCGCTTGGGATTCTTTGTTGGCCACACAATCCGACCCGACGCCCTTCATGCGTCATGCATATTTGAGCGCCATGGAGGAAAGCGCATCCGCAAGTCCAGAAACCGGGTGGACACCACGGGTTCTTTCAATTCGGCACAAAGACAGTCCCAAAGATGCGCCTTTGGCAGCTGCCGCTGTCATGTACATCAAGCCCCATTCTTACGGTGAATATGTGTTCGATTGGGCCTGGGCTGACGCGTACCAACGCCATGGCTTGAATTATTTTCCAAAAGCAGTTGGTGCTGTGCCTTTCACACCCGTACCGGGTTCCCGTTTGCTGGCTGACAGCCCAGAGAGCAAAGCTTGTTTGATTGAGAGCATGGTGGCACTGGCGCAACAGTGGCAATGGTCTTCAGTCCATGTATTGTTTTTATCAGAGGAAGACCGGCTGGCCACAGAAGCGGCTGGATGGCTTAGCCGCTACACCGTTCAGTTTCATTGGCACAACAACCGTTATGCAGACTTTGACCATTTTTTGGCCAGCCTCAGCCAAGAAAAACGCAAAAAAATCAGACAAGAGCGGCGCAAAGTGAGCGACGCTGGCGTGACTTTTCAAACCCTTCAGGGTCAAGCCATTCAAGCCGCCGATTGGGATTTCTTTTACAAATGTTACGCCCAAACCTATTTTGAGCATGGCAACGCGCCTTACCTCAGTCGCGACTTTTTTCAGCGCATGCAAGACCACATGCCAGAAAACTGGGTCTTGTTCATTGCGAAAAAAGAAGGTCAGCGCATAGCTTGCAGTTTGATTGCCGTTCAAGACAACGTGGCCTATGGTCGTTATTGGGGCGCCCTTGAACGCGTGGACTGCCTGCACTTTGAGGCTTGCTACTACCAGCCTATCGCTTGGTGCATCACCCATGGTTTTGTGCGCTTTGAGGGCGGCGCTCAAGGCGAACACAAAATGGCCCGTGCATTGCTACCCATCAAGGCCAGCAGTGCACATTGGTTGGCACACCCAGACTTTGCGGATGCTGTTGAGCGCTATCTCGAAAAAGAAGGCCGCGGGGTTGCGGCCTATTTGGAGAATTTGGAAGCCAGGTCACCTTTGAAAAAAGTTTGACCCAGGTTCAATGAGCCCCTTCGGGCTAATTTTCAGGATTCAGGCGTTGGCTTTTTGGTAATTCGCAATGCCGTCCAAGATTTCTTTCTTGGCTGACTCTGGGCCTTCCCAGCCCAAAATCTTGACCCATTTACCCTCTTCCAAGTCTTTGTAGTGCTCAAAGAAATGGGCAATGGTTTTCAAGCGCAGAGGGTTCAAGTCTTCTGGTTTTTGCCATTGCGTGTAGATCGACAAGATTTTGTCGGTAGGAACCGCCAAGACTTTACCGTCTTCACCGGCTTCATCTTGCATTTTGAGAATGCCAATGGGGCGGCAAGGAACCACCACACCAGGAATCAAAGGCACGGGGGTAATGACCAACACGTCCACGGGGTCGCCGTCGCCGCTGATGGTTTTGGGCACGTAGCCGTAATTGGTGGGGTAATGCATGGCCGTGCTCATGAAACGGTCCACAAAAATAGCGCCAGTGGCTTTGTCCACTTCATATTTCACAGGGTCGGCATTCATCGGAATTTCGATGATGACGTTGAATTGTTCAGGCACTTTGCTACCGGGGGTGACGTTGTCTAAGGACATATTTTCAAAAGTCTCAAGAGTTGAAGTAAATCTGTGAAGGTAAGGATTAACCCCGATTTTACTTTCACAGGGCTTGCTTCTTCGCAACAATCCCTTTTTAATGACTTTGTTGGCCAATCGTCTCCTAGTGGGAGCGAGGAAGCAACGCCGGGAGGTGTTCCTCGAGCGTTGCACCTCCTTTCAGCGGTAACAACTAAGGAGATTGATTTATGACAGGCAATTCAGCGTTGATTTTGGCGCTTGTTTGCGGACTGATCGCCGTAATTTATGGCATTTGGGCCCGTGGATGGATTCTGGCTCAAGACGCCGGCAATGCGCGAATGCAAGAAATTGCAGCCGCGATTCAAGCCGGTGCGGCAGCTTACCTTTCAAGACAATACAAAACCATTGCCGTGGTGGGCGTGGTTTTGGCCATCTTGATGGGTGTTTTCCTCGACATGACCACGGCCATTGGTTTTGTCATTGGCGCGGTGCTTTCTGGGGCTTGCGGTTTCATTGGAATGAACGTCTCTGTTCGCGCCAATGTTCGCACGGCACAAGCGGCCACCAAGGGCATTGGCCCTGCCCTTGATGTCGCCTTTCGCGGCGGCGCTATCACCGGCATGCTGGTGGTGGGCTTGGGACTTTTGGGCGTAACTGGCTTCTACTGGTTCTTGGCCGGTAACGGCAACCTCACACCCGACGTCAAGTTGTCTGTCATCTTGAACCCCCTCATCGGCTTTGCCTTTGGCTCATCCCTGATCTCTATTTTTGCGCGTTTGGGCGGCGGTATCTTCACAAAAGGCGCCGACGTGGGCGCCGACTTGGTCGGTAAAGTGGAGGCCGGCATTCCTGAGGACGACCCCCGCAACCCTGCGGTCATTGCCGACAACGTAGGCGACAACGTGGGTGACTGTGCGGGTATGGCCGCCGACTTGTTCGAAACCTATGCTGTCACGCTCATTGCCACCATGGTGTTGGGCTCTTTGTTGGTTGCCGGCGCACCTGGTAATGCGGTCATGTACCCGCTCGCCTTGGGTGCGGTGTCCATTGTGGCTTCCATCATTGGCTGCTTCTTTGTCAAAGCCTCACCGGGCATGACCAATGTCATGCCTGCCCTTTACAAAGGATTGGCCATCGCGGGCGTTTTGTCCCTCATTGCTTTCTACTTTGTGACCCTGTGGATCATGCCTGACAACGCCATTTCGGCCAGCGGTAGCCAAATGAAACTGTTTGGCGCCTGTGCAGTGGGCTTGGTCTTGACTGCGGCCTTGGTGTGGATCACAGAGTTCTACACGGGCACACAGTACAGCCCTGTTCAGCACATTGCACAAGCCTCTACAACAGGCCATGGCACCAACATCATTGCAGGCTTGGGAGTTTCAATGCGCTCTACAGCTTGGCCCGTGATATTCGTCTGCCTTGCCATCATTGCTTCTTACAGCCTTGCTGGCTTGTACGGCATTGCTGTGGCCGCCATGTCGATGTTGTCGATGGCGGGCATTGTGGTGGCCTTGGATGCATATGGCCCCATCACTGACAACGCGGGTGGCATTGCCGAAATGGCCGAATTGCCCAGTAGCGTGCGTGACATTACCGACCCGCTGGATGCCGTGGGCAACACCACCAAAGCTGTGACCAAGGGCTATGCCATCGGTTCAGCAGGCTTGGCTTCCTTGGTTTTGTTTGCGGACTACACCCACAAGCTGGAAACCTACGGCAAGGCCATCACCTTTGACCTGTCCGACCCCCTGGTCATTGTGGGCTTGTTCATTGGTGGCCTTATCCCCTACTTGTTCGGTGCCATGGCCATGGAAGCGGTGGGCCGTGCAGCCGGCGCTGTGGTGGTGGAGGTGCGGCGCCAGTTCAGCGAAATCAAGGGCATCATGGAAGGTACTGCCAAGCCAGAATACGGCCGCGCGGTCGACATGCTGACCACAGCGGCCATCAAAGAGATGGTGATTCCTAGCTTGTTGCCCGTGGTTGTGCCCATTGTGGTGGGCTTGCTGTTAGGCCCCAAGGCCTTGGGCGGTTTGCTGATGGGCACCATCGTGACCGGCCTGTTTGTGGCCATTTCCATGTGTACCGGTGGCGGTGCTTGGGACAATGCCAAAAAGTACATCGAAGACGGCCATCACGGCGGCAAAGGCTCCGAAGCGCACAAAGCTGCCGTAACTGGCGACACCGTGGGCGATCCCTACAAGGACACGGCTGGCCCCGCCATCAACCCGCTGATCAAAATCATCAACATTGTGGCCCTGCTCATTGTGCCGCTGGTCATGAAGTTCCACAGCTGATCGGTCCAACTTGCTTGTGGCGTACTTCAGGTACGCCACGCAAGTGACACAAAGCCCGCGCATGGCCTTCATCGCGGGCTTTTTTACGCGCAAAATAGCACCATGCAACTCAATTTCATTCACAACCAATCGGTGGCCAGTCAAAGCGGGCAAACATTGCCTGTGATTGACCCCTCTGACGGTCAAACCTTTGACCATATTCAACGCAGCAATGCAGACGACATCGACGCAGCGGTCAAGTCTTCACGCGATTGCTTTGAAGGACCGTGGTCCAAATTGAACGCCGCAGAACGCGGCCGCTTGCTGATGGCTTTGTCTCGCAAAGTGACAGAACATGCCGACGAGTTGATGAAGCTCGAGCAGCGTGATTGCGGCAAGCCCACACAACAAGCCATGGCAGATGCCAAAGCCTTGGCGCGTTACTTTGAGTTTTATGCAGGGGCATGTGACAAGTTTCACGGCGAAACCATTCCCTACCAGAACGGTTACAGCGTTTTGACATGGCGCGAACCGCATGGTGTCACGGGCCATGTGGTGCCCTGGAATTACCCCATGCAAATTTTTGGCAGATGTGTGGGCGGTGCATTGGCCGCAGGCAACGTCTGCGTGGTCAAGCCCGCTGAAGATGCCTGCTTGAGTTTGATCCGTGTTGCGCAATTGGCCGCAGAAGTCGGCTTTCCGCCAGGCGCCATCAACATCGTGACGGGACTGGGTCATGAGGTGGGCGATGCGTTGGCCAAACACCCCGGCATTGATCACATCAGTTTCACAGGCAGCCCCAGCGTGGGCACGCTCATTCAACAAGCCGCGGCCGCCAGACACTGCCCTGTCACTTTGGAGCTTGGCGGCAAAAGCCCCCAAATCCTTTTTGCTGATGCCGACTTGGATGCCGCCATTCCCGTCATCATCAATGCCATTGTTCAAAACTCCGGGCAGACCTGCAGTGCCGGCTCGCGAGTGCTGATTGAGAAAAGCATCTATGAGCCATTGCTTGCCAGACTGGGCGAAGCCTTCTCGAAACTTCGCGTTGGGCCGGCAAGCGCTGACTTAAATTTAGGGCCCCTGATTCGCGCCACCCAAAAGCAACGCGTACAAGGCTTCTTAGACGATGCCAAAGCAGCAGGCATTCAGACCGTTGCGCAAGGCAGTGTTGCGGCTGACGCCCCAGCGTCTGGTTTTTACCAAGCGCCCGTTCTCTTGCGAGATGTGCCTGTCGATCACAGAGTGGCCCAAGAAGAAGTTTTTGGCCCCGTGCTGTCTGCCATGTGCTTTGAGGGAGAAGACCACGCCATCGAATTGGCCAACGCCACAGCCTTCGGATTGGTGGCTGGGGTATGGACGCGCGATGGTGGCCGTCAATTCAGAATGGCCAAGCGCTTGCGCAGTGGTCAGGTGTTCATCAACAACTACGGCGCCGGCGGCGGCGTTGAATTGCCCTTTGGTGGCGTGAAGTCTTCAGGGCACGGACGTGAAAAAGGTTTCGAAGCCCTGTATGGATTCACCACCTTGAAAACAGTGGCCATTCACCACGGCTAAAGCATCATTCAAAGAACAACAGGATCCCCCATGAACATCCAACAAAAAGTCATCATCGTCACAGGTTCTGGCGGCGGCATTGGCGAAGGCATTGCCAAACATTTTGCTGCCCACGGCGCCAAGGTCTTGGTCAATGACATCAACAGCGCAGCTGGGCTAAAAGTGGTGAAAGACATTCAAGCCGCTGGTGGTACGGCCGCATTTTTTGCCGCAGACGTGACCCGCTCGGACGACGTCAAGGCCATGGTGCAAGAAGCCGTCAAACTTTGGGGACACTTGGACGTGATGGTCAACAACGCAGGTTGGACGCATCGCAACCGCCCTGCCCTTGAAGTGAGCGAAGAAGAGTTCGACAAATGTTTTGCAGTCAACATGAAAAGCATTTACTTGGCCACGGTTCACGCAGTGCCAGAATTTCGTAAAAACGGGGGTGGCTCGTTCATCAACATCGCATCGACAGCAGGCATTCGCCCTCGCCCAGGCCTGACCTGGTACAACGGCTCTAAAGGTGCGGTCATTACCACCAGCAAATCGTTGGCCGCCGAGTTAGGCCCCGACAACATTCGTGTGAACTGCATCAACCCTGTGTTCAATCCAGACACCGGCTTGTCGGCAGAATTTGCAGGCGGCCCTGTGGACGATGCCAAGCGCGCCAAGTTCATGGCCACCATTCCATTGGGCCGTTTCTCAACTGCCCTCGATGTGGCCAATGCGGCTTTGTACTTGGCCAGCGATGAAGGCGCCTTCATCAGCGGTGTTTGTATCGAAGTGGATGGTGCGCGTTGTGTCTAAACGCATCATTCCAGTCATCAGCCAGCCCTTGGGCAATTTGCCCATTCCGCCCTTTGTGCAAACCACCCATGGTTTGCGGGGTCAGTCATTGAAAGATGGCTTGAACAGGCCCTTGAAAGACCTTCGAATCAGTGTGACCGATCGGTGCAATTTTCGGTGTAGCTATTGCATGCCAAAAGAGGTCTTCAACAGCGATTACAAGTATTTGCCGCAGGGGGCACTGCTCAGTTTTGAAGAAATTACGCTTGCCGCCAAGAGTTTCATTTCTTTAGGCGTCGAAAAGCTCAGGCTTACTGGGGGTGAACCGCTGCTTCGAAAAAATTTAGAAATTCTGATTGAACAACTGGCAGCCCTGCGCACTGTCTCAGGGGAGCCATTGGACATCACGCTGACCACCAACGGCTCTTTGTTAGCGCGCAAAGCGCAAAGCTTGAAAGATGCGGGTTTGAAACGCGTCACCATCAGCTTGGATGGCTTGGACGATGCGGTGTTCAAACGCATGAACGATGTTGACTTTCCTGTGAGCGATGTCTTGGAAGGCATTGCCGCCGCGCAAGCTGCGGGCCTTGGCCCTATCAAAGTCAACATGGTGGTGAAGCGCGGCACCAATGAGCAAGAAATCTTGCCCATGGCACGTTACTTCAAAGGCACGGGCATAGCGCTTCGTTTCATTGAATACATGGACGTGGGTGCGACCAACGGTTGGCGCATGAACGAAGTGATGCCCAGCGCAGAAGTTCTGAAAATTTTGCAAACTGAACTGTCACTCACGCCTTTGTCGCCTGCCCAAAAAGGTGAAACAGCAGAACGTTGGGGCTATCTCAACGAACAAGGCGTGCACGACGCCAGCTTGGGTGAAATAGGCTTCATCAGCAGCGTCACCAAAGCATTTTGCAGTGATTGCAATCGGGCTAGGTTAACCACAGAAGGTCAACTTTATCTGTGCTTGTTCGCCAGCCAAGGTTATGACTTAAAACCGCTGATTCGCAGCAGCCAACAACCCCAGACATTGACCGAAGCCATTACCGCCATTTGGTCACAACGCACCGACAGGTATTCTGAATTGCGGCAACAAGAACCAGACGTTTCACCCAGCGAAGATGGCGCTGCGCCCAAACGACGCAAAGTTGAAATGAGCTACATCGGCGGCTAAAGTCTTGCCTGTTGCCAAAGCTTCCAGACTTCTTATTTCAATGAACCTCCTATGAACGATCACAGCATTACGGGCTTAATTTTGGCGGGTGGCCGCGGTGCCCGCATGGGGGGCGTTGACAAAGGACTGCAAAACTTTAATGGCACGCCCTTAACCCTGCATGCCTTGATGCGTTTACAAATGCAGGAAGGCTCGCCACTGTCAGAGGTCATGATTGTGGCCAATCGCAATTTATCGGCCTACGAGTCTCTAGGGGTTCAAGTCTGGCCCGATAGCACCGATGGTTTTGCGGGGCCCCTGGCTGGTTTTTTAACGGGCATGGAGCGCTGCGAATCAGAGTTTCTTCTCACCGTGCCTTGTGACAGTCCGCTTTTTCCTTTGAACCTTGTTGAAAAACTGCAAGATGCCCTGCTAGAAAAAAATGCAGACATTGCAGTAGCGGCGGCCAGAGAAGAAGACGGCAACATCAGACCTCAGCCTGTGTTTTGCTTGATGCGCACCAGCTTGCTTGAAAGCTTGGTCAAATTCATGCAATCGGGTGGCCGAAAAATTGATGCATGGACAGCGCAGCACGCATGTGTGGTGGTGCCCTTTGACACACCAGACACCGACCCACGGGCGTTTTTCAATGCCAACACCCTTGAAGAGTTGCACCGCCTCGAACAAAACGCATGACACATCCCAAGTCACTGGCAGAGATTGCTGCCCAACTTCAAGGCTACGATCCACAGGCCTTGCCTGCGCAGGAAGTGTTGAATTTTCTGGGGCAATTGGTCAATGTCGTTCACGACACTGAAGACGTTCCTATTTTTGAAGCGCTTAACCGTGTCATTGCAAGTGATGTGATCAGCCCGATCGATGTGCCGCCACACGACAACTCGGCCATGGACGGCTTTGCTTTCAATGGGTCAGCGCTTCAAGCGGGACAAGCCCTGACACTGAAAGTGGTGGGCACCGCCCTGGCTGGCAAAGCTTGGCAAGGCAAGGTGCAAGCCGGTGAGTGCGTCAAAATCATGACCGGCGCCATCATGCCAACCGGGCTGGACACCGTGGTCCCTCAAGAGCTGTGTGAAGTGACAACAGAGGAAGTTCGCATTCCCGCCAACATGCTCAAAGCGGGTGACAACCGGCGCCTGCGCGGCGAGGATCTAAAAAAAGACAGTCCTGCTTTGCACCAAGGCACTTTTGTCACGCCTGCTGGGGTGGGCTTGTTGGCCAGCTTGGGTCTGCCCAAGGTCAAAGTGATGCGGCGACTTAAGGTGGCTTACTTTTCAACTGGCGATGAAATACTCAGTTTAGGTGAGGCACCCCGCGAAGGCGCTGTGTACGACAGCAACCGCTACACCGTTTTTGGGATGTTGCAAAACATGGGGTGCGACATGATTGACATGGGCGTTGTGCGCGATGACCCTGCGTTGCTAGAAGCGGCATTTACGAAAGCCGCGCAACAAGCAGACGCCGTGATCACCAGTGGCGGTGTCAGCGTGGGAGAAGCCGACTTCACCAAAGCCATGATGAAGAAATTAGGCGATGTGGTCTTTTGGAAAATTGCAATGCGGCCAGGTCGGCCCATGGCAGTCGGTCGGCTCACGCAAGGCCATCATTCCGCTGTGTTGTTTGGTCTGCCAGGCAATCCTGTGGCCGTCATGGTGACCTTCTTGGCCTTCGTCAAACCTGCGCTACAGCAAATGATGGGCATCAAAGAAGCACCCGTGCCCCTGATGCGCGCCAAGTCGCAGGAAATATTGCGCAAAAAACCTGGCCGCACGGAATACCAACGCGGTATCGCCACGCGCAACGCACAAGGTGAATTGCAAGTTGTCACCACAGGCAATCAAGGCTCCGGCGTCTTGAGCTCGATGGTGCAAGCCAATTGCTTGATTGTGTTGTCACACACCCAGTCCACCGCGCAAGTGGGTGACTGGGTGGATGTGTTAATGCTCTGACCTAAGAATGAGCGTGACTTGCCGCAGCAGGCGAGTCATTCACTTCTTGCTTGTTGGGTCCGGGCACAGACTTGCGTGCAAACAGGCTGTACATGGTGGGCACCACAAACACCGTCAACAGTGTGCCAAAGGACATGCCGCCCACAATGACCCAACCAATTTGAATACGGCTTTCGGCACCTGCACCAGTAGCAAGGGCCAGTGGCAAAGCGCCCAACACCATGGCACCCGTGGTCATCAAAATAGGACGCAAACGCTGACCTGAGGCTTTGACAATGGCTTCGAAGGTGTCAACGCCCTGCTCGCGCAATTGGTTGGTAAATTCCACAATCAAAATGCCGTGCTTGGTAATCAGACCCACCAAGGTGATCAATCCGATTTGGGAGTACACGTTGAGCGTCCCTCCGGTGAGCTTCAAGGTTATCAGCGCACCGAACATGGACAGTGGCACCGACAACATGATCACAAACGGGTCAATGAAACTTTCAAATTGTGCCGCCAAGACCAAGAAGATAAAGAACAAGGCCAGCACAAACACAATGACCAATGCACCTTGTGAGCTGCGGAACTCACGAGACGTACCGTTCAATTCGGTGGTGTACCCTGTTTTCAAAATACCAGCAGCGGTAGCGTCCAGGAATTTCAGCGCATCACCCAGGGCGTAATCGGGGGCCAAGTTGGACGTAATGGACACCGAACGGCGCTGACCGAAGTGATTCAATTCGCGGGGAGAAACGCTTTCACGGATTTTGACCAATGCAGACAATGGAATGACGGTGTCGTTGCGACCACGAACGTAAATGTTGTCAATGTCATCGGGTGCGTTGCGACCGCTGGCATGGGTTTGAACAATGACATCGTATTGCTCTGCATCGCGTTTGTAACGCGTGACCGCGCGGCCACCCAACATGGTTTCAACAGCACGGGCCACCACGTCAACACCAACGCCTAACTCGGCCGCTTTGACGCGATCGACATCAATTCGCAGCTCGGGCTTGTTGAGGCGCAAGTCGACGTCGGGTGAGATGAAACCAGGATTTTTGGCCATGGCATCTAGCATTTGTCGCGTGACGGCATTCAAATTTTGGTAACTGTCAGAGGTTTGGATCACGAAGTTAACCGGCCGTTCGCGAAAGCCTTGGCCCAAGGACGGTGGCGTGATGGGAAATGCATTGATGCCTGCCACACCATTGAACTTGCCCTGAAGTTCACGCGCAATTTCTAAGGTGGTGCGTTTGCGATCATCCCAATCGACAGCGCGATAAATCACACTGCCCTGAGCCACTGTTGGATTGCCCAAGTTGGCAAAAATTCGATCGAACTCTGGATAGGCGCTGCCAATTTTTTCCAGGGCTTTGGCGTATTTGTCTGTGTAATCTAAGGTAGAACCATCGGGCGCTGTGACGGTGGCCAAAATGGTGCCACGGTCTTCTAAGGGCGACAGTTCTTGCTTCATGGTGGGATAAACCAACACAATGCCCACACCGCAAGCCGCCATGGTCAACACCACCACCCAGCGGGCTTTTTTCAAGACCCATCGAAGGAAGTTTTCATAACCCCTTGAAAGTCCCGTGAGAATGCTCTCCATGAACCGGTCAAAGCGATTGGGATTGGGGTTGTGGCGCAACAGCAGCGAACTCATCATGGGCGATAAAGTGAGCGCCACCAAGCCAGAAACCAACACAGCGCCAGCCAAAGCCAGCGCAAATTCGCTGAACAATTTGCCGGTACGGCCAGGTGTGAACGCCAAGGGCGCGAACACCGCTGCCAAAGTAAGCGACATGGCCACAATGGCAAAACCAATTTCTTTGGCGCCCTTGATGGCCGCCGAGAATGGGTCCAAGCCCTCTTCAATGTGCCGATAGATGTTCTCTAACATCACAATGGCATCGTCCACCACCAAGCCAATGGCCAACACCAAGGCCAAAAGCGTCAGGGTGTTGATGGTAAAACCTGCCAAGGCCATGATGGCAAACGTGCCAATCAGACTCACTGGAATGGTGATGATGGGAATGATAGAGGCGCGAAAGGTTCTGAGGAAGACAAAAATGACCAGCGCCACCAAGACAACGGCTTCGACAATGGTTTTAAACACGCTCTTAATGGACTTGTCGATGAAGACCGAGTTGTCGTTGGCCACATCAATGCCCAAATCTGCCGGCAGATCTTGCTTCAGGCGAGGCATCATTTCGCGCACACCTTTTGACAGCTCCAAGGGGTTGGCTGTCGCTTGTCGAATCACGCCAGCCGAAATGGCAGATTTGCCATTCAAGCGAACGCGACTGCGATCGTCTGCGGTGCCTTCTTCCACTTTGGCCACATCGCGAATTTTGACGGGAAAGCCATTGACGTTGCGAATGGTGATGTCGCCAAATTGGCCCGCCTTGATCAGGTCAGTTTGTGACGTGACACTGAATTCACGCAACTGCGATTCAATGCGACCTGCTGGCAACTCAAGGTTGCTGCGCCGAATGGCATCTTCAACATCTTGCGAGGTTAAACGGTAAGCGGCCATGCGGCCCGCATCCAACCAAACGCGCATGGCGTATTTGCGCTCACCATAAATGCGAACGTCAGCAACACCTGTGACGGTTTGCAGTCGCGGCTTGACCACACGGTTGATCAAATCATTGATTTGCAAAGGCGACAAAGTGTCGCTGGAAAATGCCAACCAAATGACCGGAAAAGCATCAGCCTCGACCTTGGCAATGACAGGCTCTTCAATGGCTTGAGGCAAGCGACCGCGAATTCGAGATGTTCTGTCGCGCACTTCAGCAGCGGCAGTATCGGCATCTTTTTCTAAGCGGAAGCGAACCGTGATTTGCGACTGATCGGCACGGCTAATGGACGTGATGACGTCGACCGCATCGATACCTGCAATGGAATCCTCTAGCGGCTTGGTGACTTGGGATTCAATCACCTCAGCCGAAGCGCCCGGATACTTCACGCTGACGGTGACGGTGGGCTCATCGATCTTGGGATATTCACGCAAAGACAGTCGATTGAAACTGACTGCACCAATGAGCAAAATGAGGAGCGACAGCACGGTCGCGAAGACCGGCCTGCGAATGGAGGTTTCAGCGAGCAGCATTCAGACCTCTTGCGCAGGGGTTCTCGCCCGTAACGGGGGGCATCTTGGGCTTGCCTTTACCTTTGTCTGCGCCTTTTTCTGCACCTTTGTCTGCACCCTTGGCTTGAGTCGACTCTGCAGGCTTGCCCGCATTGGGGCCACCTGGTGCATTTCCAGGCGCAGCGCCTGCAGCATTTGCGGGTCCACCGGCTGGCGCATTGGCTGCTGCTTGACCCTTGGAAGGGTCAATGATGCGAACCAAGGTGCCGTCTTTTTGCAAGCGCTGTTGACCAGCGATCACCACTGAATCACCCAAGCTCAAGCCTTCCAGAATTTCAACTTTGCCTGGTTGGCGCAAACCGATCTTGACATTCACGCGCTCTGAAACGAGCTCGTCTTTGTTGGGGCCTGGCACCACTTTAACTACAAAAGTACGGCCACCTTGGGGCACGATGGCTTCTTCAGGAATGACCATTGCGTCGGCGCGCTCGCCAAACACAGCATTGACGCGGGCAAACATGCCTGGACGCAATTGCATTTGACGATTGTCAATGCAACCCCTGATACCAACTGATCGTCCATTGGCATCAATCAGAGGGTCAATGGCTTGGATGATGGCGGTGAACTTACGGCCGGGCAGCGCGTCAAACGTCACTTCGGCCTTCTGCCCTGGTTTCACTTTGGTTTGGAATCGCTCTGCCAAACGGAAATCAAGCAACACGGCTTCAATGTCTTCAATGTTGACCATGTCGGCACCGTCTTTAAGATAGTCGCCAACGTTGATTTGACGCAGACCTGCTACGCCATCAAAAGGCGCAAACACTTTCAAACGTTGCAAAGTGGCTTGCGCCAATGCCAATTTGGCCTGTGCCACCTGCAATGCAGCATCACTTTCATCCAAAGAGCGTTTGCTGATGAAATTTTGAGCCACCAGTTCTTGATTGCGTTTGTGGTTGGCCTGGGCAATTGACAACTCGGCAGTCGCCTGCATCACTTGCGCTACAGGCAGTTGGTCATCAAATTGAACCAAAAGCTGGCCTTTTTTAACCCGCTGGCCGTCTTTGAACAAAACCTGGCTGACACGTCCGCCCACTTCTGGTCGAAGCACCACGCCTTGGTTGGATTTCAAGCTGCCCACAGACTGGGTTTCATCCACCAACATGGCTTTTTCGACCTGGGTCACCTCAACAGCGGTGGGTTTTGCTGGTCCACCTGCCCCACCTGCTGCGGCACCACCGGCGGCTGGACCACTGGCTGGGGCCCCCGCTGCGTTTGTTGCAGGCCCAGAGTTGTTAGCGGCTGTTGCAACCATCTCCGCGGTTTGAGCAGGTTTATTTTGGAGCCACCATGCTGCGCCAGAGGCCGCAGCGACACCAACCAAAGCGATCGCGAGATAAGGTTTTTTGAAAGACATCAATGTTTCCGAGCTGGACCAAAACAGTTCTGAAATGTAACAGTACTTGGGGTTGTCCCGCATCGGCAAAAACCTCAGGTGTTTTGGCCAAAAACTCACGCCTGACAAGGCATTTACAAGAAAAAGCCAGTTCGACCTTGAAAATCTAGGCCATTAGCGCCCCAAGGCCTTCTCAACGCCCTGATTGGCCAAGGCGTCAGCCCGCTCGTTGCCGGGGTCGCCAGCGTGCCCCTTCACCCAACGCCATTCAATTTGGTGTCCCGAACTGGCAAGCAAGGTATCGAGCTTTTGCCACAAATCGGCATTTTTAACGGGCTGCTTGGCGGCAGTTCGCCAGCCCTTGGCTTTCCAGCCATGTATCCATTCTGTGATGCCCTTGCGAACATATTCACTGTCCAAATAAAGGGTGACTTTGCACGGCCTTTTGAGCGCCAAGAAGGCCTCAATGACAGCGGTCAGCTCCATCCGGTTGTTGGTGGTGTCAAGTTCGCCACCAAATATTTCTCGAACATTCTCGCCCGATCGCATCAAGGCCCCCCAACCGCCGGGCCCAGGGTTGCCCTTGCAGGCGCCATCGGTATGTATTTCAACGTGATTCACAATCGTTCTTTCTTTGAAGGCTGCTGTCGCCATTGGGCTTTAAATGCCTTTGCGCAATGCTAACGGCAGCCTTGGTTTGGGTACGCTGCGTTTTCCAACGCGCGCCCAAAATGCGTCCCCCATGGACTTTCTTAACGGCCACAATGATGTAAGCACCACCCAAGATGGGCCACCACTGCGCACCCAACCGGTCCATCCACGACCATCGTTGAAACCACTTGGCTTTTTCCAAGGCAGGACGCCAACATCCGAACTGGCTGAGCCGAACTTCAAAACCCAGCAAGCTAAGCCAGTCACGAAGTCGCCAATAACCAATCATTTCTTCGCAAGGGGGTGCGCTCAGTCCCTCATAACCCCATTTTTGATACCACCGAGCGCGTTTGTGTCGCCAACCCCACAAACTGGTAGGGTTCAAGCCTGTGATCACCAAATGCCCTTCAGGTACCAAGACACGCTGAGCCTCACGCAAACTGATGTGCGCATCCAAACTCAGCTCCAAGGTGTGTGGCATGACCAACAAATCCAAACTGTCTGCTTGGAATGGCAACGCAACACTGTGTGCTGCAAAATTCATGGGCGTTTGCGCTGGGGCAATATCCAGCTCAGAAGATGCAAGCCATTGATGGGGCATGCGGTTGGTCCGCAGCCCCTCAAGCTCAGGCATGCCCAATTGAACTGCATGGTAGCCAAAAATATCGGCCACCAGGTCGTCCAACTGAGCTTGCTCCCATTGAAGTAAATAACTTCCAGCGGGCGAACTTAGCCATTCACGCCAAACAGGTGTCACAGAGCCGCTTTCTATAATAGGATGATCCAAATAAGATGATCCATGAACCTAATTCCATTGCCTGCATTCTCAGATAACTACATTTGGTTGCTGCAGCACCAAGGCCATGCTTTGGTGGTCGATCCCGGCGATGCCGAGCCCGTCAAACTTTGGTTGGCTGAAAATCAGCACCAACTCGATGGCATTTTAGTCACCCACCACCATGCTGACCACACAGGTGGGGTTGCCGCGCTTCAAAAGATGACGGGTGCACAAGTGTATGGGCCAGCCAGTGAGGCATTACCTTTCGATTTCAAGGCTATGCAGCAAGGGCGTGTGTTCAGTTGGCTTGGCATCGACTTTCAAACCTTGGATGTGCCCGGTCACACCGCGGGTCACATTGCTTACTGGGCACAAGTAGATGCACAAGATCCCATCTTGTTTTGTGGTGATACCTTGTTTTCGGGTGGATGCGGCAGAATTTTTGAAGGCACGCCCACTCAAATGCTCAAGGCCATGGACACCTTGGCTGCCCTGCCTGGCAACACCCGCGTCTGCTGCGCACATGAATACACCTTGAGTAATTTAAAGTTTGCCCTTGCTGTTGAACCAGACAACATCGCCCTCAAAAGCCATGTGCAACATTGTGCGCAACTGCGGTCTCAAAATTTACCCACATTGCCTGCACAATTGGCCAACGAACTGAACATCAATCCCTTTTTGCGCAGCCGTCATCCTGCCGTCATCCAAGCTGTGAAGGCCTTCGCTCCCCAAACTTCCAACCAAGAAGTTGACATTTTTGCCAACTTGCGCGCTTGGAAAAACGATTTCAAATGAACACACTTTTCTCACGCACCCTCATTCAATGGACCAGCCTCACGGTGCTGTCCTTGGCAATCACGGGTTGTGCCAACCTTGAAAAAAGCACACCCATCAGCAGTGTGTCACCAGCGCCTGAAACGCCCAATGCGACGGCTTCAGCAGCACCAGTCGCAGCAGCTGCTCCCTCAATGGGTATGGCGCAAGCGCCAGCAACAGAGAGCAAGGCAAAAGCGCCAAAGCTACCCGTCAAATTAGAGCCCAATACTGAACCCCCAGCCGATATTTGGGTGCGCATTCGTCAAGGTTTTGCCATGCCAGACCTTGAAACCGATTTGGTCAAAGATCGCGAAGAGTGGTATGCCGCCAGACCCGACTACATGTTGCGCATGACTGAGCGATCGCGCATGTACTTGTTTCACATTGTTGAAGAACTCGAGCGGCGTAACATGCCCACAGAATTGGCCTTGCTGCCATTCATTGAGTCTGCCTTCAATCCAGAGGCCGTCTCTACTGCCAAGGCTGCGGGCATGTGGCAGTTCATGCCAGCCACGGGCAAATACTTCGACCTCAAACAGAATATTTTTCGGGATGAACGCAGAGGCGTGATTGAGTCCACGCGTGCTGCCCTTGACTATTTGCAAAAGCTGTACGGCATGTTTGGTGACTGGCATTTGGCGCTTGCAGCTTACAACTGGGGG
The DNA here is from genome assembly GCA_041172085.1 of Pseudomonadota bacterium. GTDB lineage: Bacteria > Pseudomonadota > Gammaproteobacteria > Burkholderiales > Burkholderiaceae_C > Limnohabitans_A. The sequence goes on from JBEDKQ010000002.1 coordinate 22,986, forward strand.
GAAGGCAGTGTCAGTCGCGCATTGGCCAAAAACAAGGCCGCTGGCCTGGGTTTAAGCTACACCGAACTGAGCATGCCCAACGAGACACGTTATTACGTTCCCAAGCTTCAGGCTGTTAAAAATATCATCGCGCAACCGGAAAATTTCAATGCCCGATTGCCTCTGATTCAGAATCACCCCTACTTCAAAACCGTCAACCTCACGCGTGACATTGATGTTAAATTGGCCGCCAATTTTGCGGGCATCAGTTTGAGTGATTTCAAAGCCCTCAACCCCTCCATGAGCCGACCCGTCATTTTGGCGGCAGGCACGCCTGAAATTTTGTTGCCTTGGGACAATGCCGACAAGTTTTTACGTCGGCTTGAAGAGCACGCCAACAAGCCTTTGGCAAGTTGGACGGCTTGGACAGTGCCCAAAACCATGAAGGTTTCTGAAGTCAGCAAGTTGGTCAACATGACTGAGGCTGAGCTCCGAAGTGTGAACCCCATTCCCATTGGCATGCAGCTTAAGCAAGGTTCAACTTTGTTGGTCGCGCGTCAAGGCGCTTTGGACAGCGACGTCACCGAGCATTTGGCGGACAATGCGCAACTTTCATTTGCGCCTGAAGTCGTTTTGCGACGCATGATGGTCAAAGTGTTAAAGGGCGACACCTTGCTCACCTTGGCCAGCAGGCATGATGTGTCGCCTGCCAGCATTGCAGCGTGGAACAAATTGAAAATGCCCGTGGCGCTGAAACCCGGTCAATCCATTGCCATTTTGGTCCCCACCACGGCCAGTTCCAAGGGCAGCAAAGTGACTGCAAAAAAGAGCAGCATAAACACCGGCGCAAAGCAAGCGCCACGTTCAAATGCTGCCCAAAAGCCAACCCATGCTGCAAGCTCCAAAAACAAAGTTGCCGCAAACACGCAGGCGCAGGCCGGTTCCAAGGTATCCGCCAAAAACAACAGCGCAACGCGCTGAATTAGACATGCAATTTGCGCTTGGCCAACAGCGCAAATTGATTCGTAAAGCTTCGGTCCAATGCATTCACGCTGCCTTGTTCAGAACCCATGCGAAGCGCCCTAGCGCGCCAGGCGGTTTGAAGGGCTTCGGCCCCAAAAATACCGTCCAAGCTGTAGCTTTCTCTGACCTTCTCAAGCGCCCCCAAATACATGGCCCGGTCGCCCATCCAATGTTGCGATGAAACTGATTTCAAGATGTCTGTGGGCCCTGCTGTTTTGAGCCAACTTAAAGCGCGAACTACACCCATGGTCAGTGCTTGGGCAACCTCTGACCTTCGTTGTAGAAAATCAATTTTGCAATAAAGACAAGCTGAGGCCACAGTGCCGCCAAGCATGCGCTGTGAATTGGAAAGTGTGCGCACGTCGGCCACAATACGCACCTCATTTTTTTGTTCCAAGTAATGCAAGATTGGATCGACGTGACACAAGGCATCAACGGTGCCTGCGCGCATGGCCTCCATCACTGCCGAAGTGCTAGCCCCCAGCTCGACAAATTGCACCGCATCTACGGGCAAACCCACTTGCCGCATCCAATGTTGGGCCACCCAATGCGTTGCTGAGCCCGCAGCAGACACGCCCAACTTCAATGATTTCAATTCGGCCATGTTCTTGACACCTGCCGCTTTTCGGTTGGCCAAGCCCACACTGAGTTGCGGCGTGCGTGCCATCAAAACGAAAGCGCGATAAGCCGAGCCTGAGGTTTGCAAATCTAAGACATGCTCAAACGCGCCTGAGACAATGTCTGCTTGACCGTTGAGGGCCATCTGAACTGCTTGATGGCCTGACTCGCAATCAACCCAATCGACTTGAAGCCCTTCGTTGCGCAGATAGCCCAATTGTTCGGCCAACACCAGTGGCAAGTGATAGAGGCTGTTGCGAGCAGCCAGCGCAATACTGACGCGCTGAGGAGACAAGGCGGCGAGTGTAGCAACAGGCCCACTTAGCAAAGAGGCCGCAGCCATTGCCGTAAAGTTGCGTCGACCTCGCCTTTCAAGCACCTCAATACCCCTTGATGAGTTCCTATGAATCTTAGAATCAGCATACAAAGGTTCATTTGTTTGCGCATTGGGAGACATCCCAAGCGGGTAATTACGTAATGAAGAACACTGAGTTAGGTGAACTAGCGGCGATCGACCAGCGCATGGGCGATGGTGCCTAGATCGACATACTCGAGTTCACTGCCAGCGGGGACACCACGCGCCAAGCGGGTCACACGCAAACCACGTTTTTTAAGCATCTCTGCAATCACATGCGCGGTGGCTTCACCTTCACCGGTGAAATTGGTGGCCAATATAACCTCTTGCACAATGCCATCGCTGCAACGCTCTGACAGTTTGGCAAAGCCTAGGTCATGAGGGCCAACGCCATCCAAGGGGCTAAGCTTGCCCATGAGGACGAAATACAGGCCTCTAAAACTGGAGGTTCTTTCAATAGCGGCTTGGTCGGCCGGCGTTTCCACCACACACAACTGCGAGCGATCGCGCTCTGGGTCGGCACACATGCTGCAAACTTCGGTTTCAGTCAAGGTGTGGCAATTTGCACAGTGACGGACATGGTCGCACGCATGTTCAAGTGCCTTGGCCAATTGAAGTGCCGCACCCCGCTCATGTTGCATCAAATGAAATGCCATGCGAGATGCAGACTTTGCCCCTACCCCTGGCAACACGCGCAGCGCTTGAATGAGCGCATCAAGTGCGTGTGGCGTGGGTTTTTGCATAATGCGCGCGAATGCTCTTGAGGGTTGAAATTGATTAGAAAGGCAATTTCATGCCAGGCGGCAAGCCTGCTGTGAGTTTGCCCATTTTTTGTTGCGACACTTCTTCTGCTTGTCTTACGGCGTCGTTGAACGCAGCGGCTACCAAATCTTCCAACATGTCTTTGTCATCGGCCAGCAAACTTGGATCGATGGTGACACGTTTCACAGCGTGCTTGCAGGTCATCAAGACTTTGACCATGCCGCTTCCTGAAGAGCCTTCTACTTCGACAAACGCCAATTCATCTTGTGCTTTCTTAAGATTGTCTTGCATGGCTTGGGCTTGCTTCATCAAACCTGCGAGTTGACCTTTGTTAAACATATTTTTCCTTCGATAGATTAAGAAATAAGTTTGATGCTGCCTGGCACAATTTTGGCGCCGAAGTCTTGCACCATGGCTTGGACCAGCGGGTCCGAGTGAATCAGCGCTTCAGCTGCTTTTTGCTTTTCTGCCAAGGCAGCCGCGTTTCTTTGTGCGGGCGAATCGGATACTTTACCAATTTCAACGACCAATTTCACTGCATGGCCTGCTTCAAGCAAGGCTGTTTGCAATCGCTCGCGCGCAACGCCTTGATTGAGTGATTCGCTTTCAATTCGCAAGTGCCACTGATCGGTATCACGTGCGATCAGCTGAGACTGCAATGCAAACTCTCTGACCAACGCATTGATGGCATCTGCGCTGATCAATTGACGAACTGTGTGGGTCCAAAAGTCGCCTTCTTCAGTGGCCACCAAGGTACGGGGGGCGGTTCTTTCAGTGGGCTCACTGGCTTGCCGAACTTGCAAAGTTTGCACTTGTGGCGTTGGGACCGCTGAGGGAATTTCTGTGTCTGGCTCAGCCGGAGGCTGCAGTTGCGTAGCCTTGGGCGCAGATTGACGGGCCACTCGCTCGACTGACTCGGCACGATGCGCAGGCTCAATCCTGGGAGTCTGCGCTGTTGTTAGAGTTTTTTTTTCAGCCGAAGGAAGAGTGCCCGATGCTGCATGGGCTGGTTTGGGTTTAAAAGCCAACAATCGCAACAAGACCATGGTCAATGCGGCGTATTCATCGGGTGCCAAACCCAGTTCGCCCCGGCCGTGCAAGCACATGCTGTAAAGCAATTGTGTTTCATCGGCTGGCATGGCTTGCGACAAACGCACCAACTCAAGGTGGTCAGGATCGTCAGATTCAGAAGCAGTTTGCGGTACCGCTTGCAGAACAGCCATTCTTTGCAGCGCAACAGACATGTCTTCCAAAGCGGAAGCCGCCGACAAACCATTGACTCGCAATGTCTCAGAGATGCGCACCACCTCAGCACCATTGGCACGAGCCAAAGCATCAATCAAGCCCAGCACATGACTTTGGTCAACACTGCCCAACATCAGCCGAACTGTGGCCTCTTGCAATTGACCACTGCCAAATGCAATGGCTTGGTCCGTTAAGCTAAGTGCATCTCGCATAGAACCGCGAGCAGCTCGCGCCAAGAGTCTGAGTGCCATGGGTTCGGCAGGCAAATTCTCTTGCACCAGCACTTTGGTCAAATGCTCATAGACGGTTTCAGGCGCCATGGGCCGCAAATTGAATTGCAAGCAACGCGACAACACAGTAACAGGTACTTTTTGTGGATCGGTGGTGGCCAGTACAAACTTTAAATACTCTGGCGGCTCTTCCAAGGTTTTCAACATGGCATTGAAAGCCGTGTTGGTGAGCATGTGAACCTCGTCAATCATGAACACTTTAAAGCGGCCTTGCACGGGTTTGTAAACCGCTTGCTCTAACAAACTTTGCACTTCGTCCACACCCCGATTGGACGCTGCGTCCAATTCGGTGTAATCGACAAATCGACCAGCATCAATGTCTTGGCAGGCCTGACACACGCCGCATGGCTCAGCAGTAATGCCGCCTTGGCCATCAATGCCTTGGCAATTGAGGGATTTGGCCAAAATTCTAGAAACGGTGGTTTTGCCAACGCCTCGGGTGCCCGTGAACAAATAAGCGTGATGCAACCTTTGTTGAATCAGGGCATTGGTCAGCGCTTGCACCACGTGCTCTTGCCCCACCATTTCGGTGAAGTTGCGAGGACGGTATTTTCGTGCAAGAACTAAATAAGACATGTGCTGATTCTATCGGTGTCTTACAATAACACCCGACGGGCCTTCCCGCATGGTAAAGCGGCCAACCGAGTCAGGTGGGGAACCAAGCAGCTCTAACTGTGGCGCCAGTGCCGGGGTCAAGGCTCGTCTAGCAAATAGCCACCTGTTGGGGCTTCCCAATCCAACATTTCACCTGCACAAAACACACCGGGTAAAGCTTTGACTTCAAGGCCAGGCCCCATGCCATCCCACGCCACGCCACCCGCCGAACTGATGGCCTCATCAATAGGCCTGGTGGCAGACACCTTCACGTGCAAGGCTTTGATGGCCCGGGCCAGCTTCAATGGGTCATGCAGTTCTTCAGTCGTTAACAATTCATTGAGCAGACCCATTTTCACGCCCTCTAGACCCAAGCGGCTTTTTAAATGCGACGACAAACTGCGAGTGCCCCTTGGGTGCGAAACCTCTTTGATGACCTGATCCAATGCGCGGTCTGGCACCAAATCCAATTGAAATTGTGCTTGACCCTGTTGCTTGATTTGCTCTCGCAAATCGGCAGAGGCGGTGTAAATCAAACTACCCTCTACACCATAGTTGGTGGCCACGAATTCGCCCTGCCGTCTGAGCGTCTCGCCGGCTTGGGCTTGCCATGTCAGCGCCACAGATTTCAGGGGATGTCCTGCAAAACGCGATTCAAAGAAGGGCGTCCAGCCCGCCCCGGTGCGACCTGCCACATGAAAGCCACAGTTGGATGCTACTAAAGGGTTAACGGGCACCCCCCATCTTTCAAGCAAAGGAACCCAGGCCCCATCAGAGCCTAAGCGGGCCCAACTCCCTCCTCCTAAGGCCAAAATGACCCACTTGGCTGCAACTTGACGGGGGTATTCGTGGCCAGAGGACACATCTAGAACTTGAAAGGTCAATGTGGTTTGAGCCAGCCTCCCATTTTGTTCTGAGTTCAGTGCCGTCAATTTGTGACGCATGTGAAATTGGACAGGCACCCCACTGATGGGGTGGCGCAAACGTTGTAACCAAGCTCGCAGCAATGGTGCCGCTTTCATCTCTGTTGGGAAAATACGGCCAGAGGTGCCCACAAAAGTATCTATGCCCAGGCCATGGGCCCACGCTTGAAGTTCTTCGGCCCCCCAGGCTTGGAGCACGGGCGCCAGTTGGTGGCGATGGGCGCCATAGCGACCCTCAAACAAATCAGTGGGTTCTGAATGTGTCAGGTTGAGACCGCCACGGCCTGCCAGAAGAAATTTACGCCCAACAGAGGGCATGGCATCAAACAAATGGACAGCGTGTCCCCAACTCGACAAAAGTTCAGCGGCCATCAATCCGGCCGGCCCCCCGCCCACAATGGCCACATCCGATGTGGTTAAAGCCAAGGGCACTGTTGTGTTTGAAGTCATGAAGCGCCTTAGGGCCAATAAATATGAAAAGATCGCCCTCTTGAATGAGCGGCTAATGGGTTTCTGTCAAAATACGAGCAGTTTTCAAAGGCACGTTCGTTGCAATTCACATTCAAACAAGGAAAAGGCCATGGCCAGCGATTTGATCAAACACACTTCTGATGCCACATTTGACGCTGACGTTATCAAGTCAGCCACACCTGTGGTGGTTGATTTCTGGGCTGAATGGTGTGGCCCTTGCAAAATGATTGCCCCTATTTTGGACGATGTCGCAGGCGCCTACCAAGGCAAACTGCAAATCACTAAAATGAATGTCGATGAAAACCGCGACATCCCTGCCAAGTATGGCATTCGCGGCATTCCCACCCTGATGATTTTCAAAGACGGTCAATTGGCAGCCACCAAGGTGGGCGCCATGAGCAAAGCCCAATTGACAGCCTTCATTGACCAGCAATTGGCCTGAAGATTGACAAACCTTTAACAGGACGCGCCACCCAATGCGTCCTGTCCTGAAAATTCCTGTCATAATCCGCTCCGATGTCCCCCAAAAGGGGTTCATCACAGTTTCAAGATAGAAACTTTTAAAAAGCCCCCCGCGTCCGTTTATCCCCCTGACGCATCTTTTCAGGCTTTGGTTTCTAGACGTTTGAAATTTCGGTTTCTTCCTCCCCCAGATTTTTGACATCAACCCACCAGGGTTGCTTTACGCAGGTAAATCCATGCACTTAAATGAACTCAAGGCACTCCACGTGTCTGAAGTCCTCAAGCAGGCTGAAGCGCTTGAGATTGAAAACACGGGCCGCATGCGCAAACAAGAGTTGATGTTTGCCATCATCAAAAAGCGCGCGCGCGCTGGCGAACAAGTCTTCGCCGACGGCGTCTTAGAAATCTTGCCCGACGGCTTTGGTTTCTTGCGCAGCCCCGACACCAGCTACACGGCCAGCACTGACGACATCTACATCAGCCCCAGCCAAGTGCGCCGATTCAATCTGCACACCGGTGACATGATTGAAGGTGAAGTGCGCATCCCCAAAGACGGCGAGCGCTACTTTGCCCTCACCAAGCTTGACAAGGTCAATGGCGATTTGCCAGAGAACAACAAGCACAAAATCATGTTTGAGAACTTGACCCCCTTGTTCCCTAACATTCAAATGCGTCTTGAGCGTGACATCAAGGCTGAAGAAAACATCACCAGCCGTGTGATCGACATCATTGCCCCTATTGGCAAAGGCCAACGCGCCCTGATCGTGGCCCAGCCCAAGTCGGGCAAAACCGTCATGATGCAGCACATTGCGCATGCCATTACAGCCAACAACCCCGACGTTCATCTCATGGTTTTGCTGGTCGACGAGCGCCCAGAAGAGGTGACTGAAATGCAGCGCACTGTGCGCGGCGAAGTGATTGCATCAACCTTTGACGAACCTGCCGCACGTCACGTGCACGTGGCCGAGATGGTCATCGAGCGCGCCAAGCGTTTGGTCGAACTCAAAAAAGACGTGGTCATCTTGCTTGACTCCATCACCCGCTTGGCACGCGCCTACAACAACGTGGTGCCCAGTTCAGGCAAGGTCTTGACCGGTGGTGTCGACGCCAATGCGTTGCAGCGTCCCAAGCGTTTCTTTGGTGCTGCCCGCAATGTAGAAGAAGGCGGCAGTCTTACCATCATCGCGACGGCCTTGGTCGATACAGGAAGCCGCATGGACGAGGTGATCTTTGAAGAATTCAAAGGCACAGGCAATTGCGAGATTCATTTGGAACGCCGCTTGTACGAGAAACGCGTGTTCCCTGCCATCAACTTGAACCGAAGCGGCACGCGTCGTGAAGAGATGTTGTTGCAACCCGAAGTGCTGCAAAAAACCCGAATCCTGCGCCAGTTCATGTACAACATGGACGAAATTGAGGCCATGGAAATGGTTCTCAAGAGCATGAAAGCAACCAAGAGCAATGTCGAATTCTTCGACATGATGCGTCGAGGCGGCTAAAAAGTAGCCCCACTGCGCCTAAGTAGGCATGCAAGTCATTGATTTCATGCCATAATCTCGTTTTTCGCGAAAAGTACCCTGGAATGGTCCATGGGCGGCTGTCGCAACTGAACTCAAGGAAAAGACCATGAAAGAAGGCATTCACCCCAACTACCGAGAAGTTTGCTTCTTGGATTTGTCAAACGGTTTCAAGTTCGTGACACGCTCTTGCGTTAACGCCAAAGAAATGGTGAAGATGGACGACGGCCGTGAGTTGCCTTTGTTCAAACTGGATACTTCCAGCGAATCACACCCCTTCTACACAGGTACACAAAAATCTGTGGACAACATGGGTGGCCGCGTTGAGAAATTCCGCAATCGTTTCGGTAAAACCACCATTACCAAGTAATTTCAAATTACGTCACTTTGTGACATCGCAGGGCAGCCCGGGCAACCGGCCTGCCCTTGTTTTTTGGTCGTTGACACGACTGACATCTCTGCTATCTTCTAAGCTGTGACATTCAACGCTTCAGATTCATCTTCCAATCCTGCCATCGTGGCTCAAAACGCTGTCAGGCGTTTACCGCGCTGGGTGCTGCTGACGTTTTGCTTGGCCTATGTATTGCCAGGATTTGTAGGAAGAACGCCTTGGAAAGCAGACGACATGGAAGCCTTTGGCTTCATGTTGCATTTGGCCCAGGCCATGGGGCCAGAGACTGTCTCTTGGCTCAAGCCTAGCTTGCTGGGGCAATCAGACATTCACGCGGCACTTTTGCCTTATTGGTTGGGTGCTTGGGCCATTCAAATCAGTCCCAATGTGATGCCCATTGACTTGGCAGCGCGTGTTCCTTTCATGGGCTTGTTGGCCATCACTTTGGGTGCCACTTGGTACGGTGTTTACGCCTTGGCGCGAACACCATCAGCCCAACCCGTAACCTTTGCATTTGGTGGCGAAGCTCGACCCGCCGATTACGCCAGAGCCATAGCAGATGGCGGCTTGTTGGCTTTGTTGGCGTGCCTGGGTCTGGCTCGTCTATCGCATGAAGCCACACCCGCACTGGCTCAGTTGTGCTTTTCAACGGTTTTATTTTTTGCGCTGGCCAATCTGCCTCGCAAACGTGGTGGTGCTTGGATCAGTTCTGCCATTGCCATTGTGGGCCTTGCACTTTCAGGTGCCCCCGCATTGGCCATGATCTTGGGCGTGGGCGGCGCCATTGTCATGGCCCTTGATTCCAACAAACCCAGCGCATTGCGAGCAAGGCGCGTCGATGTTGCTTGGGTTTTGATGATTTGTTTCGCTACAGCTGCACTTGTCAGCGCGCTAGGTCTTTGGCGTTGGCGCTTGGCCTATTCGCACATCTTTGACATTCAAGCCATGACGCGTCTGCTGTTGTGGTTTACGTGGCCAGCTTGGCCCTTGGCCATTTGGACACTCTGGCGCTGGCGATACCAACTGCGGCAACTTGCTGCCAATCCTCACCTCTCTTTGCCGCTTTGGTTTGTCACTGTTGCCATCTGTTCAACCTGGCTGTCAGGCTTAAGCGATCGCGCGTTGTTACTGGGTTTGCCCGCAATGGCTTCCCTTGCAGCGTTTGCATTGCCCACGCTACGGCGCAGTGTGAGTGCATTCATCGATTGGTTTACGCTGGTTTTTTTCAGTGCAGGCGCATTGATCATTTGGGTGGTTTGGATGTCCATGCAAACGGGTGTACCTGCTCAACCTGCGATCAATGTCTCGCGCTTGGCACCTGGTTTTGAACCCGTCTTTTCTGCAATCGCCTTGACTTTTGCCTTGTTGGCGACATTGATGTGGGCCAGTTTGGTCAAGTGGCGAGCAGGTCGCCATCGATCAGCCATGTGGAAAAGCATGGCCTTGCCTGCGGGGGGCGCTACTTTATGTTGGCTTTTGGTCATGACGCTGTGGTTGCCCGTGCTTAATTTTGCACGAAGCTACGAGCCCTTGGTTGTCAAAGTCCGCGGCATGATGGGCGATGTTCAATGTGTTCACTACTATGGGCTGACGCGTGCGCAAGGTGCAGCTTTTGAGTACCACGGCAAATTAAAGCTATTGCCAATGCCCACCGCCTCTTCTGCTGCCGCCTCTTCCAACAATTCCGCCTGTGAATGGTTGATCGTCGACACCCAAGCCATCAACACGCTGGGCAAAGACTTGCCCATGTCAATGTGGCAGTACCAGAGCACTGTGCGCCGCCCATCTGACAACAACGAAGACATTGTTTTGTACAAAAAACAAACGCCGTCATCGGTTGCAAAACCTTGACCTTGGCATGTTGAATGTTTGAAGCACGAACCATTGTTCGCCATGCGGGTACCGTCTTGGTTGGCCAATTGGCCGTGATGGCATTTGGCATTGCCGACACCCTCATTGCGGGACGTTATGACGCTTCAGCATTGGCTGCGCTGTCGGTTGGTACGGCCATTTACATCAGCATCTATGTGGCATTGAATGGCTTGATGCAAGCGCTGTTACCCGTGTGGTCCGAATTGCGCGGTGCAGGACAAAAAGCTGCATTGGGCCGTTCGGTTCGTCAAGCTTTGTATTTGTGTTCAGCAGTCAGTTTGTTCGGCACGTTTGCACTTTTATGGCCCGACCCATGGCTCAATGCAACCCAAGTGCCAATGGAACTTCAAGCGAATGTCCGTGCCTATTTGCAAGTCTTGGCAGTCGCGTTGGCCCCCTCTTTGTTGTTTCGAATGTATGCCACCTTGAATCAAAGTTTGGGCAAGCCCTTGCGTGTCACGGCGCTTCAAATTGCAGCACTGTGCATCAAAATTCCTTTGTCCATTTGGTTCACCCTAGGCGGTTGGGGTCTAGAGGCACAAGGTGTGGTGGGCTGCGCTTGGGCCACCTTGGTGGTCAACACCTGGCTCATGCTGATGGGCATTCATTATTTACGCAGCGAAGCGCTTTATGCTGACTACAAAATTTGGCAGCCGCTAGAAGCTGTTCATTGGCCCACAATTCGGCAATTTCTCCATTTAGGCATTCCTTCTTCTCTTTCACTGATGGTGGAAGTGACAGCCTTCACCATGATGGCCTTGTTCATTTCGCGGCAAGGCGTGGTCGCAGCCGCCAGCCATCAAATTGCCACCAGTTTGGCAAGCCTCATGTACATGGTGCCATTGGCGCTGGGCATTGCTTGCAGTGCGCGTGTGGGTTTTTGGCTAGGCGCCAACCAAGCCAAGCTCGCAGAGCAAGCGGCTCACACGGGCTTGAAACTTTGTCTTGGCATGGCTTTGCTGTGCAGCGGCATGTTGGCATTGAATCGCGAGCTTCTGGCCCATTTGTTTTCGGCCAATCCAGAGGTCGCTCTTGCAGCCAGTGGGGTGCTGGCATGGGTGGCCATTTATCACTGGGTGGATGCACTTCAAGCTGTGTGCGCATTTATTTTGCGCTGCTACCGCATCACGCTGTTACCCTTGGCCATCTACGGCGTGATGTTGTGGGGCGTTGGCTTGGGTGGCGCTTACATTTGGGCCTATCAAGGCATGGGCAATTGGCCGGCCCGACCTGAGGTCAGTACCTTTTGGGCTGCAAGCAGTTTTGCATTGAGCATTGTGACTGTATTTTTTGTCTCGCTGGTCTTGTGGATTGCCAAACAGCGACGACTCTAATTTAGCCATATCATGACGTTTCTCATCAACCCTAGCCAGCAGACAAAGGTGCCCCATGATTCTCGAACTTGCCGACATACGCATCACACCCGGACAACAACAAGCCTTTGAGGAAGCCATTGCACGGGGCTTGAAAACGGTGATCTCGCGCGCCAAGGGATTTCAAGGTGCCAAGGTCAATCGCGGCATCGAAAGTCCTGATCGCTTTGTCTTGCAAATATTTTGGGACACCTTGGAAGATCACACGGTGGGCTTTAGAGAGTCGCCCTTGTTTGCAGAATGGCGCGCTATTGTGGGCCCCTTCTTTGCAGCCCCCCCCGTGGTCGAGCACTTTGAATTGACTTACAAAAGTTAAGTTGGCTATAAGCGATGGGCTGTTGCTTGCAAGCAATCTGCCCATGCTGTGCTCAGCTTCGGCCTTGAATTAGCCGTCAGACTTGCCTTCGTGGCCCGCTACCAACTTGGTCAGCAAGGTCATCAGCATTTGCGACTCTTCAGGGCTGAGGGGGGCCAGTATTTTTTCTTGCACCAAATCGACAGCACGCTTCATTTGCAAAGTTGCTTCATGACCTGCGGGCGTTAACCACAAGAGTTTGCGTCGGCGATCGGCTTGGTCGGGTTCTCGCCGAACCCAAGCCTTGGCCTCTAATCGACCGATCACGGAACCCGATGTGGCTGCATCAAACGCAACGCGATTGGCCAGCGTCACCTGATCCACGCCAGGCGTGTCCATGACGGCGTTTAAAAGTGCAAATTGCACAGGCGTGACATCTTCTTTCGCCAATTCGCTCATGAACAGCGCCACCGCAATTTGATGCGCGCGGCGTACCAAATGACCTGGCGCTTGTGCAAAATCAAAACTCTTGTTCATAACGCTGTGATGGATTCCGTTGGACAGACATGTCTCTTAGTAAGTATACTTACGAAAAGTAATTTGTGATCACTTTGATTGAAAGGTTTCCCGCATGAGCTTTGTTTTTGCCCCAACCGAAGTCGCTTCTGTCCCCATCTTGGGACAATCAGAGCGTTTTCCCGTTCGCCGTATTTATTGTGTCGGACGCAATTACGAGGAACATGCCAAAGAAATGGGTTTCACTGGCCGTGAACCACCCTTCTTTTTCTTGAAACCCGCAGACGCTTTGGTGGTGGTCAACGCTGGCGAAACCGGCCACATGGCCTATCCAAGCCTGACCAAAAACCTGCACCACGAAATTGAATTGGTTGTTGCCATTGGCACAGGTGGCCGAAACATCAAAGCAGCCGATGCCGAAAAACACATTTTTGGCTATGCCGTTGGTCTTGACATGACTCGCCGTGATCTTCAAAACGACATGAAAAAACAAGGTCGCCCTTGGTGCATAGGCAAAGCTTTTGACGAGTCAGCCCCCATCGGCCCCATCACGCCCAAAGCCCAAGCAGGCGATGTGAACAACGCAGCCCTCGACTTGTTGGTCAATGGCGAGGTCAAGCAAGTCAGCAATGTGTCCAAATTGATCTGGAACGTGGCTGAAACCATTGAGCATTTGTCTGCCGCATGGGAATTGCAACCAGGCGACTTGATTTACACAGGTACGCCAGAAGGTGTGGCGGCTGTGGTTGCGGGCGATACACTTGTGGGGCAAGTGGCAGGCTTAGGTACCTTGACTGTCAAAATCGATCCTGCTCACGCCTAAAGCGAGGCAACCAACGGGGCCCCATGCCCCGTTGTTAGGAAGACACAATGAAAATTCTTGAATTACTGGCCAAGTTGTGCAGTGTGCTGTCTGGCATTTTGCTCACCTTCATCACACTCATGACCTGCTACAGCTTGATTGGCAGAAACACCACAGGTAACACCATTGTGGGTGACTTCGAACTGACAGGTGTGGCCACAGGTGCGGCCATCGCCTTGTTCATGCCCTTGTGTCAGCTCAAAAAAGCCAACATCATCGTGGACTTTTTCACAGCCAAGGCCAGCGAAAGCACCATCGTTCAATTGGATCGCCTAGGTGCTTTGTTCATGGCCGTGGCTTTCGGACTTTTGGCATGGCGCACCTACTTGGGAGGCATGAACGCGTGGGTCTCCCAATCGGGGTCCATGATGCTAGGGTTTCCCGAATGGATTGTTTACGCGGCCATGACGCCCCCGCTGGCCTTGAGCGCAGTCATTGCATTGGCGCAAACCATCATGGGTGACAAGTTTGTCGTTTCAGAAGGGGCGGCAGCATGAGCGCCCTCACCCTTTGCTTGATTATATTTGGCGCCATGTTGGTCTTGATGGCCTTGCGCGTTCCTATTGCGGTGGCCATGTTTTCTGCGGGCACGCTGGGTTATCTGATTCAAACGGGTTGGGGTGCTTATTCCAGCTTTCTGAACAACTTGGCGTTCGCACGATTTGCCAGCTATGACTTGTCGGTCATTCCTTTGTTCATCTTGATGGGCCACTTTGCAACGCAAGGCGGCATCAGCAAAGCCTTGTTTCAATTTGCAGCCAGTGTCATGGGCCGCTTCAAAGGTGGTTTGGCCATGGCCGCCGTGTTGGCCAGCGCAGCGTTTGGCTCCATCTGCGGTTCCTCGGTGGCCACTGCCGCCACCATCACCGGTGTGGCACTGCCCGAGATGAAACGCCATGGTTATTCCGGCCGCCTGTCAACAGGTACCTTGGCCGCTGGTGGCACCTTGGGCATTTTGATTCCGCCTTCTGTGCCTCTGGTCATCTATGCCATCTTGACCGAACAAAACATTGCCAAACTGTTTGCTGCGGCAATGATCCCGGGCATCATTGCCATGGTGGGCTACATGATTGCCATTGCCATTTATGTTCGCTTGGTACCAGGCCAAGCGCCTGAAGTTGATGACAACATCGAGCGCTTTACCTTGGCTGCTTTAAAAGGCATTGCACCCATTGCTGCCGTGTTTGTCATTGTGTTCGGCGGCATTTATGGCGGCTTCTTTACACCTACTGAAGGTGCCGGTGTTGGTGCGGCCTCCACCTTTGTGGCAGCGCTTCTCAAACGAGAGATCAATTGGGCTAAATTCAAACAGTGCTTCTATGCCACGGCTGAAAGCTCAGCCATGATCTTCATGATTTTCATTGGCGCTGATGTGATGAATTCCTCTTTGGCCCTCACCCAAGTTCCCAACCAATTGGCCGAAGTGGTCAGCAGTTGGGGCTTGGCGCCCTTGATGGTGGTCACCGCCATCTTGTTGTTCTATGTTGTGTTGGGCGCCGTGATGGACGAGTTGAGCATGATTTTGCTCACCATTCCCATCTTTTTCCCAATGATCATGGGTTTGGACTTTGGCATGGGCAAAGAAGCCACAGCCATTTGGTTTGGCATCATGGTCTTGATGACTGTTGGTTTTGGCATGTTGGCACCTCCTGTCGGCTTGAATGTCTATGTGGTCAACAGCATGGCCAAGGATGTCCCTATCTCGGAGAGCTACAAGGGTGTCATGCCTTTCCTGATCAGCGACACCCTGCGAACCACATTGTTGCTGTTCTTCCCCGGGATTTCCCTGTGGTTGATTCAATACGTTGCTTAACGGGATTTGCGTTTTAACCAGATTGTTCCGTTAACATTCAACCCGTTATCTATTGGAGACTTTCATGATTCAACGTCGTTCACTTTTGAAATCGGGTGCAGCCGCTGCCATTGCAGCCCCCGCCCTCACAGGTTTTGCGCAACAAACCGTCACCCTCAAATTTCACACCTTCATGGCCCCACAGTCCAATGTGTGGCTGAACATGCACAAAGCATGGATGAACAAGGTGGAGAAAGACTCCGGTGGTCGCATCAAATTTGAAGCCTACCCAGCCATGCAATTGGGTGGTACACCCGTGCAGTTGTACGACCAAGCACGTGATGGCGTGGTTGACATCATCTGGACTTTGCCAGGCAACACAGCCGGCCGATTCCCGCGTGTTGAAGTGTTTGAACTGCCATTCATGATGACCAATGCTGAGGCCACCTCCAAAGCCTATTGGGAATATGTGCAAACCATGGCACCCGATGAATTCAAAGAAACTCACGTTATTGCGTTGCAGGTTCACGGCCCAGGCGTCATTCACACCACCGACAAAGCGGTCCGCAACGTGGCAGACATGAAGGGTTTGAAGATGCGTGCGCCTACCCGTCAGGTCACCAAACTGATGGGCACTCTGGGCGCAATTCCTGTGGGCATGCCTTTGCCTGGCATTCCCGATGCCTTGTCTAAAGGAACCATCAATGGTGCGGTCATTCCCTGGGAAGTAGTTCCTGCCGTCAAGGTTCACGAACTGACCAAATTCCACGCAGAGTTTGACCCTGCTGGTGGCAGCCTTTACACCACCACCTTTGTCATGGCCATGAACAAGGCCAAGTACAACTCGCTGCCACCTGACCTGAAAAAAATCATCGACGACAACAGTGGCATGGAGACATCTGCTTGGTTGGGCAAGGTTCAACAAGAAGGCGATTTGCCAGGACGCAAAGCAGCCAGCGACCGCAACAACACCATCTTCACAGTCAGCCCTGCTGAAGCCCAAGAGTTCCGCCGCAAGTCTCGCACCTTGGAAGTGGAATGGGTTGAAGACATGAACAAGCGTGGCTACGATGGTCGCAAACTCTTGGACACGGCACGTGCCTTGATTGAAAAGCACAGCAAAGCGCCAGCGGCCAAAGCCCCAGCGAAAAAAGCTTGAGCTATCAGCGCCAACTGATCAAATTCTGCCGAGCCTGTGGTTCGGCAGTTTTGTATCGACTGCCGGATGACGGTGACACCAAAGAACGCGCCGTCTGTACCGTCTGCCATCTCGTGCACTATGAAAACCCACTCAATGTCGTGGGAACGGTGCCCCACCTTGGCAATCGGGTGTTGCTGTGTAAACGCAACATTGAGCCTCGCAAAGGCAAATGGACTTTGCCTGCCGGATTCATGGAGTTAGGCGAAAGCACCGCTGATGGTGCGGCGCGTGAAACCCTTGAAGAAGCCGGCGCGCAATTTAACATGGGCGAACTTCTCACCGTCATGAGTGTGCCGCGCGTGGGTCAAGTCCATCTTTACTATTTGGCTCAATTGACCAGTGATCAATTCAACCCAGGTTTTGAAACTCAAGAAGCGCGTTTGTTTCTTGAATCTGAAATTCCATGGGATGAGCTCGCCTTCCGAACCGTCCAAGAAACATTGCGACATTACTTTGAAGACCGTCAATCTGGACAATTTCAAGTTCACGCCTTCAACATTGATTAAGGTCAGACAGAACCCACGTCAATTCGTTGTATCCTCTGAATGTTTCGCATTTATCTCGAAGGAAGTTCCATGTACAAACTCATCGTTGCGGGTGCTTTAAGCGCTTTGACTCTGGCCTCTGTGGCCCAAACAGCGGCCCCGACTGCACCCGTCATCCCTGCGGCGCCTGCGCCTGCATCCGCGCCAGCTGCTGCACCCGCTGCTGCACCCTCAGCTGCACCCGCTAAGCCAGCTGCTGAAACACCCAAGGCCGCCAAAAAGGCAGCCAAAAAGAAGAAAACCAAAGCTAAAAAGAAAGCCGCTTGACCTTTACGCGCTGACAGACAAGCCCTGCAAAGCAGGGCTTTTTTGTACCCAATCCAGTCTGAACTTGGGTGAAAATAGACCCGTGGCCATTCCTCAATCATTTATTCAAGAACTGCTTTCCCGCGTTGATGTGGTGGAGGTTGTGGGGCGCTATGTGCAGCTAAAAAAAGGGGGGGCCAATTTCATGGGCCTGTGCCCATTTCACGGCGAGAAATCCCCCAGCTTCACAGTCAGCCCCACCAAACAATTTTTTCATTGTTTCGGCTGCGGTAAAAATGGCAATGCCATTGGCTTTTTGATGGACCATGCAGGCATGACCTTCGTCGAGGCTGTCAAAGATTTGGCACAACAAACGGGCATGACGGTGCCAGAGGATGACGTGTCGCCGCAAGACCGCGCCAAAGCCGCAGAACAAAAGCGCAAACAAACCACACTGACCGACATGCTTGAGCAAGCGGGCGAGTCCTACAAACAGCATCTGAAGAATGCACCCAAAGCAGTGGCCTACCTCAAAGGTCGGGGCCTGTCTGGTCAAATTGCAAAACGCTTTGGTCTAGGTTATTCGCCTGAAGGCTGGCGCAGTTTGGCCAGCGTCTTCCCAAATTATGACGACCCCCTGTTGGTTGAAAGTGGCTTGGTCATTGTGAACGAGGACGACGAAAAGCGGTACGACCGTTTTCGAGATCGCGTGATGTTTCCCATCCGCAACATCAAGGGCGAATGCATTGGATTTGGGGGACGCGTCATGGGTGACGGCACCCCAAAATATTTGAATTCACCCGAGACACCGGTGTTTCACAAAGGTCGCGAGTTATACGGCCTGTTTGAGGCCAGAGACAGCATTCACAGCGCGGGTTATGTGCTGGTCACCGAAGGCTATATGGACGTAGTGGCGTTAGCGCAGTGGGGCTTTCCCAATGCGGTGGCCACTTTAGGCACAGCCTGTACCCCCGATCATGTGCAAAAACTGTTCAGGTTCACAGATTCGGTGGTCTTCAGTTTTGATGGTGACAATGCAGGTCGACGTGCGGCGCGAAAGGCCTTGGACGGTGCGCTCAGCTACGCCACCGATGTACGCAGCATCAAATTTTTATTCTTACCGCAAGAGCACGACCCCGACAGTTACATTCGCGAACTTGGCTCTGAAGCATTTTCGCAGTGCGTTGCACAGGCCACGCCGCTCTCCAAATTCTTAATCGAGGTGGCCTCAGAAGGCTGCGACCTTCAATCGGCAGAGGGACGGGCACATTTGTCGAGCAATGCAAGTCCCTTATGGCGTTCTTTGCCAGATGGTGCGCTTAAACGGCAATTGCTGAGCGAGTTGGCCAATCTGATTCAACTCGACCCTGCTGAATTGGCAGGCTTGTGGTTGCAACAAGCCGAGGCTGCGGCAGCCCGTGGACAAACTCGTGCCAGCACCGCAAATCAGGCAAGCACCTCTGCCAACGGCATGCGTAGCTTCATAGATTCTGCCGCTTCAGCCGCCGCTGCCTTTGACCCAGAAGGCCAGTCGTCTCCTTATGAGGCCGCAAGCACGAGCTTTGTCAAAACAGGCGCCCGCAAGCGCCCAGATGGCAAATCATGGCAAAAAGACACCAACGGCAAATGGCGTTTGGTCGGTGGCAACGACGCCCCCAGCAACTTAGGACCTAGAACGCCTCCGGCCAGTCGAGCCGATCATGCTGTGCGCTTGGTGCTAGGCAACATGGCACTTTGGGACACCTTGTCTGCAGAGGACCATGCCCTCCTTTGTGATTTACCCGGACAACATGGTGAGCTGATGCGTTGGCTAGAAAGTCAATTCCACGACCACGGCCCATTGGCATGGGGAACGCTGCAAGCGGAGTTGCAAAGTCAGGCATTTGTCAATTTGGCAGCCAAACTGATGGGGGGACACTTGCCCGTATCCCCCGGTGCGGCTTCTGAGGGCGAGCCTGGTGAGGCTCACAAAGAGTTGCGTCAGCTGCTCAACTTGATGCTGATTGATGAGCTGAAAATGCTAGAAACAGCTGCCTTGAAGGACGCTGAAAGCAGCCAAGATCCTGCCGCTTTTCAGCGGTGGCGCGATTTGCACCAAAGGCGCAGAACCCTGATTGGCACTCAGGTCACTTGAAATTTCAGAGCCTACTTGGGTATAATCCATTTTTCAGGCAAGAGCGACAGCAGCACCTCCGGACCCGGCCAACGCCACAGCGCACCTCCCGACAAGGGACGGCCAACCTACCGCAAGGACTGCACTCCAAATGTTCGCCCAGACATCTTGCCCAAAACCTTGCCAATGATTTCGCCTGCTCGCAGGCGTCCATTTGCATTTCACATCGCGTCAGAAGTTTGTGACGCAGCGTTTGTTTCCGAGTTCATTTGCAGTATTGAGGTCCATCATGCCCGCTCCAAAGCCGAAGAAGCCCGTCAAAGCACAAGTTACATCTGGCGCTAAAAAATCCGTCAAACCCATTGCGAAAGTTGCTGCCAAACCAGCCGCCAAGGCCAGTGCAAAGCCCGTTGCAAAATCAGCACCCGCAAAGGCCTCAAAGCCAGCGGTCAAAGTTGCCTCTAAACCAGCAACTAAGTCTGCAACTAAACCTGCAACTAAGCCTGCAACTAAACCTGCAACCAAGTCTGCAACTAAGCCTGCAACCAAGCCCGCCGTCAAAGCAGCAACCAAAGCAAGTCCGGCCAATGCCAAACCAACCGTCAAAGCACCCCCTAAAGCAGTTGTGAAGACACCTGTGAAAGTGGCTGCCAAGCCTGTTGCAAAGGCAACAACACCGGCCAAGAAAGTCAGCGCAGTGCCCGTTTCCAAAAAAGAAGCGCCCGTTAAAACGGTCGCCAAAGCAAGCCCTAAAGTTGCAAAACCTGAACCCATCAAAACAGTTGCGAAAGCAACACCCAAGGCAAGCTCAAAAGAGACAGTGAAAGATACTGTCAAGGCTGAGGTCAAAGCCGCTGCCACAAAACCTGCCAAAACAACGCCTCCAGAAGCAGAGTCCAAAGCGACTGCTGCAAAACGAGGTCGCAAAGCCAAGCCAGATGCAGCACCCGTTGAAGAAGATTTGAGTGACATTGAAGACGACTTGGCTGGCGAGCCCGTTCCAGAATCAACCGAAAAAGTCAAACCACTTCGCATGAAGATCAGCAAGGCCAAAGAACGTGCCTTGATGAAAGAATTTGGTCTGGATGAAACTGTTTTGTCCGAAGAAGACATGGCCAAACGCCGTCAACGCCTGAAGGCTTTGATCAAGCTGGGCAAAACACGTGGCTACCTCACTCACGGCGAAATTTCCGATCACTTGCCCGACAAGCTGGTCGATGCTGAAACACTCGAAGTGGTGATTGCCACCTTGAACGATTTGGGTGTGGCTGTTTACGAACAAACACCCGATGCCGAAACACTGATCATCACAGACAACGCGCCCACAGGTTCTACCGAAGAAGAGGCCGAAGAAGCCGCCGAAGCCGCCTTGTCCACGGTAGACAGTGAGTTCGGCCGCACCACCGACCCCGTTCGCATGTACATGCGCGAAATGGGCACCGTTGAGTTGCTGACACGCGAAGGCGAAATTGAAATTGCCAAGCGCATTGAAGGCGGCTTGATGGACATGATGACTGCCATCAGCGCATCACCCGCCACCATTGCAGAAATCTTGCGATTGGCCGGTGAAATTCGCGAAGGCAAAGTGGTCATCTCAACCGTGGTCGATGGCTTCTCCAACATCAACGAAGCCGACGACTATGTGGCCGAAGAAGACTTCGACGAATTTGACGAGTCCGATGATGACGATGGCAAAGGCGGCTCCAAAGCACTCACCAAGAAATTGGAAGAGTTAAAGAACCAAGCCTTGGAACGCTTTGACCGCATCACCGAACTCTTTGAAACCGTTCACAAAATTTCGGCCAAAGAAGGCTGGGGTACGCCCGCCTACCAAAAGGCCCAGAAGGAATTGTCTGACGAGTTGATGACCATTCGATTCACAGCCAAAACCATCGAGAAGCTGTGTGACATGGTGCGTGGCCATGTGGACGATGTGCGCAAAAAAGAACGCGAATTGCGCCGCATCATCGTGGACAAGTGCGGCTACCCCCAAGACTTGTTCATTGCAGAGTTCAGCGGTCGTGACAAAAACAACCAACGCATCGCCTCGCACCTGCTCGATCTGAAATGGATTGAGAGGCAAGCCGCTGCAGGCAAGCCTTGGAGTGCCGTCATGGGCCGCAACATTCCGCCTGTTCAAGATTTGCAGCAAAAGCTGACAGACTTGCAGACCAATGTGGTGGTGCCTTTGGACGAACTCAAAGACATCAACAAACGCATGAATGCAGGCGAGCGTGCCTCACGTCACGCCAAGAAAGAAATGATCGAAGCCAACTTGCGCTTGGTCATTTCAATTGCCAAGAAGTACACCAATCGTGGTTTGCAGTTCCTTGATTTGATTCAAGAAGGCAACATCGGTTTGATGAAGGCCGTGGACAAGTTCGAATACCGTCGTGGTTATAAGTTCTCTACGTATGCCACTTGGTGGATTCGTCAGGCCATCACCCGCTCCATTGCGGACCAAGCCCGCACCATTCGCATTCCGGTTCACATGATCGAGACGATCAACAAGATGAACCGCATTTCGCGTCAGCACTTGCAGGAGTTTGGCTTTGAGCCCGATGCCAGCATCTTGGCCGAGAAGATGGAAATTCCGGAAGACAAAATCCGCAAGATCATGAAGATTGCCAAAGAGCCGATCTCCATGGAAACGCCCATCGGTGACGACGACGACAGCCACTTGGGTGACTTCATTGAAGACAGCGCCAACACAGCGCCCATCGATGCCGCCATGCAAGCTGGTTTGCGCGATGTGGTCAAAGACATCTTGGACAGCCTCACCCCACGCGAAGCCAAAGTGCTGCGCATGCGTTTTGGCATTGAAATGTCGACCGACCACACCTTAGAAGAAGTGGGCAAACAATTTGATGTCACGCGCGAGCGCATTCGTCAAATAGAAGCCAAGGCACTTCGCAAGTTGAAGCACCCTAGCCGCAGTGACAAACTGCGCAGCTTCATTGACACGATGTAACAAAAAGGCTGCATATGCAGCCTTTCTTTCATGAAAAAATCCCCTCAAGCACAAGCCTGAGGGGATTTTTTTTAAGTAAGTTCAGTTACTCGCTGGCCATCACAATGGCTGCACTCATGGCCAAGACGCCACTTGGCACAGCCCAAGTTGACTTTTGTTGAGGCTGCTCTGATGTAACAGGGTCCAGATTAACGGCCATCTTGGGTCTGCGTGCATCAATCACACGCGCAGGTCCCACTTCGCCCTTGATCTGCTTGGTCAACTCAGACAGAGCGCCATGTGCAACACGAACGCTGACCGTGTTGCCACCACCTGCGAGTTTTTGGGCCAACTCAGACGTTGCTTCTTGCGTCCAATCTTGACGCCACTTCTTCTGCGCAGTGTGTGTCAACCAACGACCCGTATGACGGTTTAGCCGCGGCGGGCATCCAATCAAAATCCAATTTGCTGCTTGTGGTGTCTGGCCACTCACAGGTAGCATGAGAATAACTTGTTGGAGTGCATATTGCTTGTCGTCTATGTAAACAATGAATGTTTCCATTATTTTTCTCCTGGTTAAAAAAAATTGATTAGATGGATTGGGTATCTGATTCGTCTTGCACCTGCTTGCGAGTTGCCCACCAGCCCATTGCCAAGACACCAGCGACAGCCACGATGTAAGTGGCGCCACGCGCCAAGTTGTTGATGGTTTCACCGCCATCAAATACGGGATCGAGCAACTTTTCATTGATGATCATTTGCGCTGCGGTGAATGCCAAAACAGCTGCACCGATGTGAATGATCACGGGCCATTTTTCGACCAAGCGCAAAACCAATTTGCTGCCCAACACCACAATGGGAATACTGATGAGCAACCCAATGACCACCAAGTCGAAGGAGCCGTTGGCAGCGCCAGCAACACCCAAGACGTTGTCGACACCCATCAAGGCATCTGCCACGATGATGGTTTTCATAGCACCCCAGAACGTGGTGGCGCCCACACCTTGATGCTCATCCTCAGACGTGTCGGAAATGAGTTTGTAGGCAATCCACAAGAGGCCCAAACCGCCCACCAACATGAGGCCAGGGATTTTGAGAAGCCACACCACACCCACCGTCATGGCAGAGCGAACCACAATGGCACCAACGGTTCCCCAGATGATGGCTTTGTTTTGATGTTCTGGTGGGAGATTACGCGCAGCAAGCGCAATGACGATGGCGTTGTCGCCAGCTAAAACTAAGTCGATGAGAATGATGGCCAGCAATGCTGACCACCATGGCACTGAAAACAATTCCATGAAAGACCTTCAATAACGATCCGAACAAGTCACAAAGGTCTTAGAGACAC
Source organism: Pseudomonadota bacterium (assembly GCA_041172085.1). Classification (GTDB taxonomy): domain Bacteria; phylum Pseudomonadota; class Gammaproteobacteria; order Burkholderiales; family Burkholderiaceae_C; genus Limnohabitans_A. The sequence goes on from JBEDKQ010000002.1 coordinate 46,729, forward strand.
CTGTGGCACGAGAGATCGAAGGTCTTGCTTTGCTTGTAATGAATCAGTTATATGCCCAACAAACCGGGAGTCAAAAAGACGCCGTATTGACGATTTGTTGATCCCCTTGTGTTGCCGGAATTGAATCCGTGCTTTTCACTGAACACAAAGGAATTGAGCTACTCCCCAACGATGTGCACATTAGAAATGAAGCAAATTGTTTTGCCAACCCGGCGCTCAATTAGGCTTAGTATTCGTGGGGATTTTGTGTCAACTTGGCTTAACGCTTTTTGGCCACCAAGGTCAGAATGTCGTAGCTGGCCACCAGTTCTTTGTCCTGATTGGTCACTTCCACGTCCCATGCCACCACGCCCTGGCCATGGCCATTGGCGTCTTTTTTGTTGCGGTCAATTTTGCGTTTGCAAGTCAGGCGAACTTGAATGCTGTCACCCAATCCAACTGGCTTGACGAATCGCAAAGTATCCAAGCCGTAATTGGCTAACACGGGACCCGGCTCGGCCACCACAAACAAACCGGCAGCGTCCGACAGCACCAAGTAACCATGCGCAATGCGTTTGCCAAAGGCTGAGGCTTTGGCAGCCTCGTCGTCAAAGTGCATGTAGAACATGTCACCTGTGAGTTCGCCAAAGGCTCTGACATCGGCTTCGCCAATGACCTTGGAGTCAGTTAACAAAGACTCGCCAATTTGTAACTCTTCAAAGTAACGTTTGAAGGGGTGCGTCCCTGTTTCAATGACCTTGGCGCCTCTCGCATATTCACGCGTGATGGCGGTCAACATGGTGGGTGAACCTTGCACTGCAGCGCGTTGCATCATGTGTGTGACGGCGCGAATACCGCCCAACTCTTCTCCACCACCCGCACGGCCTGGACCACCGTGTTTCAGGGATGGCAAGGGTGAGCCATGGCCGGTTGATTCACCTGCTGACTCTCGGTCGAGCACATGCAAACGGCCATGGTTGGCAGCAAGACGTGGCACCACTTGGGCAGCCACTTCAGGCGTCTTGGTGATCAAGGACCCCACCAAACTGCCCTTGCCGCGCTTGGCCAAGGCCATGGCCTCTTCCATGTTGTCATAAGGCATGAGGGTACTGACAGGTCCGAAAGCTTCGATGTCGTGAACGCTGTCGGTGGTCATGGGCTTTTGGCACAACAACAATGTCGGTTGGAAGAATGCGCCATTGGCAACGCCCTCGCCGACCAAGCTGACATTGGCATCAGCACCGTACACCAATTCGGCACTTTGGCGAAGCAAGGCGACGCGCTCTGCGACGTCGGCTTGTTGTGATTTAGAAGCCAAGGCGCCCATCTTCACGCCGTCAACCGAAGGGTCGCCCACCACGACTTTTGACAGGCGTGCTTTGATTTTTTCTGCCACTGCGTCCAAGTGTTTGCGCGGTACGATGGCGCGGCGAATGGCAGTGCATTTTTGGCCCGCTTTGACGGTCATTTCACGCACCACTTCTTTGACGAACAAATCGAATTCTTCGTCATCGGGTGTGACGTCATCTGCCAAGATGGCACAGTTCAATGAATCGGCTTCTGCATTGAAAGGAATGCTGTTGCGGACCACGTTGGCGTTGACGCGCAACTTGGCCGCCGTGTCTGCTGAGCCCGTGAAGGTGACCACATCTTCCACCGCCAAGCGGTCTAGCAAATCGCCGGTGCTGCCAATGACCAATTGCAAGGCGCCCTTGGGCAAGATCCCCGATTGGTCAATCATGCGCACCAAAGCTTCTGTGAGGTAACTTGTGGCGGTCGCTGGTTTGCCGATACAAGGCATGCCCGCCAAAAAGGTGGGCGCGAATTTTTCTAACAAACCCCAAACGGGAAAGTTGAAAGCATTGATGTGCACCGCCACGCCACCACGTGGCACCAAAATGTGGGTACCGGCAAAAGTGTTTTTCTTGCCCAAAGAAGCCACCGGACCTTCATGAATCAAATTGCCACTGGGCAATTCACTGGCAGCCATGCCTGCATAGGCAAACAAAGTGCCAGTGCCGCCTTCAATGTCAACCCACGAATCGATGCGCGTTGCACCCGTGTGGGCCGAAATGGCGTAAAGCTCTTCTTTGCGCTCACCCAAATATTTGGCCAAGGCACGCAGTGCCGCAGCGCGTTGCTGAAAGTCCATTGCCAGCATGCTTTGAAGACCCGTTGTGCGGCCATATTGAAGGGCCTCCGCAAAGTCGAGGGTTTCGGCATGGGCAAAGGCCACTTCTTTGCCATTGATGGCGCTGTGGAGGGCTTGGGCAGCTTGTTGTCCGATCCAGCGGCCGGCGACAAAACTTTGGAGAACGGTGGTCATAGGAGATGCGCCCTTTGGCGATGGAAAGACAAACGAGAAACATGCAGTTGAAAACCATTTTAAGAATTAACCAACCGCACAGACTGGAAATATTATGCATGTTTCCGTCTTTTTAAGCGACCCCTCAAGATGCGGGTTAACCCTAAATCGCATTTGTAAACATTCGTTTCGCAGCAGTTTTCAAGCTCACGAATCCTTTTGTTGCACATTCAATTAGACGACATGACAAAATCAGTTCATGAAATTTTGGTTCACAGGAGTCGCATTAGCACTCATTCAAGCCATGGCCAGTGCAGCGTCTGATCGACCTGTATCTGCGGGCTATGACATCATGACCTCACGCCAATCAGGCAACTGCTTGGCCTGTCATGAATTACCCGGCGTTGAAGGCCTCGTTAGCAATTTAGGTCCAAGCCTGAAGGGCGTTGGAAGCAAGTGGACCCGAGCAGAGCTGACACAGTGGGTCAAAGATGCACGTCAAATTAACCCTCAAACCCTCATGCCACCCTTTGGCGCTTCAAGCAGCCTGACAAAAGCTAACCCACCGCGTGCCATCTTGTCAGATGCACTGATTGAACAAGTGGTAGATACTTTGCAATCATGGAAATAAACCCTCACACTTCACAAATGCTATTGAAGAATCCAACGCGCAGAACCGGCATGCTATGGGCTGCGGGTGCATGGTGGATGGCCGCACACGGCCAAGCCATCGGCAAAGACAAGCCCATGACGGAATTGTCATCAGAAGGCATTGAGTTGGTATTTCCACGTCTGGCCGATACGGGCAATGCTGTTCCACTTCAGGCCAACATTCGCGCGCCCCATGGAGCCCACTTGAAATCTCTGCGCGTGATCTTGCCCGAGAATCCAAATCCTCTGGCTTTGCAACTCAAGTTGCATGGCGAATTGGAAAACTACCAACTCAATACACGATTGCGTTTGTTGGCCAGTCAATCCGTTTGGGTTGTGGCCAGCTTCAGCAACGGCATTGAGCGCGCCAACAGTGCGCCAACCGTCATCACCTCAACTGCTTGTTTGGACGATTCCTGATGAGCGGCCTCATCCTTTCAAGATTGGCTTTTGCTGGCCCGCTCAAAGCAGGTGCCACTGTTGAGGCGCGCTGGTCTGCAGCACACCCAATGGACTCTGGCTTTCGCATCGACGACTCGGGCAACAAAATTCCACGCAACATCATCCACACGGTCAAAGTGTTGCTGAACGAGCAATTGATTTTGGAAGCAGATTTAGGAACCGCCATGACCTCGCCCGTCTATCTGGCCTTTCCTCTCAAAGTGCCAGCAGGTGGCGGCGTGGTTAAAGTGCTTTGGCAAGATGATGCAGGCCAAGTAGGCGAAACCGTGCAGCGACTCATCCTCTAAAGCATGCAAGTGTTCGGTTCAAGCGTGCATTGGATCTGTGCCATTGGGCTTGCAAGCCCTTTGGTGCTGACGGCGCAAACTTCCTTGCAATTGCCAACGAATGCACCATTAACGCAGCAACGATCAGCACTCAGTGGAAATGCTTTCTTAAGCCCTGATTTGCTGGCACTTCAAAACGATGCGTCGCGCAACCCAACGCAATTGTGGGTGGCGCAAGGGCAAGAAATTTGGGGTTCGCCTCAAAAAAAGGGCGCATGTATCGAGTGTCACAACACGCCCAATCAGCTCAAAAATAGCGCACCTCAATTTCCAAAATGGTCCGTTGAGAGGCAACAACTGATCAACTTAGAAGATCAAATATTGTCTTGCGCACAACGCACGGGTCAGCCCTTCAAAGGCTTGGAAGATCCCAATGTGTTGGCGTTAAGCGCCCTCTTACACCAAGCCAGCCAAGGACAGGTCATTGCAGTCAAGCCAACACCCGGTTATGAAGCGCAATGGCAAGCAGCACTCAATGAAGGTGCGAAAGAATTCACCACACGCTTGGGCCGAATGAATTTGGCTTGCACACACTGCCATGACCAAAATATCGGCAAACAAATGCGTGCCGATATCATTTCACCCGGGCACCCCACCGGGTTTCCTATTTTCAAAATGAGTTGGCAAAGCATGGGCTCGATCGATCGTCGCCTTCGCGCTTGTTATTCAGGCGTGCAAGCGCAAGTTCCGACGCCCAGCAGCCCGGTTCTAAGACAACTTGAACTGTTTCTCAAAATGCGCGCGCAAGGCATGCCCATGGATGGGCCCTCCTTGCGGCGTTGACGCAGAATGAGGGGCCATCCGAAGACGGCCCTCCTAGCGCTTAGATAAATTTCAGGCCAGCGTTTTTCAATGGCAGGTCACGAATGGGCTTGCCGATGGCGGCTGAAATAGCATTGATCACTGCAGGCGCCACCACACAAATGGTGGGTTCACCCACACCGCCCCAGAAGTCGTAAGTGGGCACCAAGACGGTTTCAACTCTAGGCATCTGAGCCAGCTTGAGCAACTGGTACGTGTCAAAGTTCTTTTCTTTGATGCGGCCATTCTCAACGGTGCATTCACCAAAGAAAGTTGCGCTGAGACCCATCACCACACCGCCTTCCACCTGTGCCGCAACTTGGTGCGGGTTCACAAAGTGGCCTGCATTGGTGGCCAATACCATGCGCAACACTTTCACTTCACCCTTGGGGCTAACCGTGACTTCGGCCACGGCAGCAGAATAGGCGCCATAGCCCATGAACTGCGCAATGCCTCTGAACACGCCGGGTGCAGCGGGCTTGCCCCAATCGCCTTTTTCAGCAGCCGCATTGAGCACTTGCAAGTGTTTGGGGTGCTTTTGCATCAAAGCTTGACGAAATGCCAAAGAATCTTTGCCTGCAGCGCGCGCAACTTCTTCGATGAAACACTCCATATACACACCATTTTGATTGGTGTTCACACCGCGCCATGGACCGACCGGCACATGGGTGTTACGAATGGCGTATTCGGTTAGAAGATTGGGAATGGTGTAACCCAATTGAGCATCACCCGGCTGAGACCAAAATCCTTGCAGTTGACGTTCATCCTTGCCATCTTTGATGGCGGAGGGGTTCACCCATGCATTGATCGATTGACCTGAAGAGCGAAGTGTGAGGCCAACCAAATTGCCCTTGTCATCTAAACCAGCCTTCATGTGGCATTGTGAAACTGGACGATAGTAATCGTGGGTTTGATCTTCTTCTCGGGTCCAAATCATTTTGATGGGCGTACCCGGAAATTGCTTGGCGATGTTGACAGCTTGTGCCACGTAATCTTGTTGGCCACCTTTGCGACCAAACGCACCGCCCAAATCCGTGACGTAGACATCGCACTTCTCCAAAGGCAATCCAGCAGTTTCGGCCAGCACTGCCAATGAGGCCTCAGCATTTTGAGTTGGAACCCAAACTTCTGCCTTGTCAGTGGTCCAGCGCGCCGTGCAATTCATGGGCTCCATGGGCGCATGAGACAAGAAGGGTGTGCTGTAAATGGCTTCGACTTTTTTGAATGCATTGGCAACCGCATTGATGGCATCGCCCTCGTTTCGACCTGCAAAGTCGCCACGTGCAGTCAGACCTTCGCGCACATGTTCGGTAATCATGGCGCTGTTGACTTTGGCGTTAGGACCTTCATCCCACACAATGGGCAGTTGTGACAATGCATTTTTGGCACGCCACCAGGTGTCGGCCACCACAGCCACCGTGGTGGCATCGACTCGAACCACACCTTTGACACCGCGCAATGTTTTGACTTTGCTGTCGTCAAAGCTGACAAGCTTGCCGCCAAAGACGGGGCAATCCATGACAGAGGCACACAGCATGCCGTCCATCTTCAAATCAATGCCATAGACCAATTTACCGTTGATCTTGCTGGGTGTGTCCAAGCGTTTGACGGATTTACCCGCAATCTTCCAAGACCGTGGGTCTTTCAAGACCACAGCCTTCATGTCGGGCACAGGCAACTTGGCGGCGGCGGCGGCAACTTTGCCATAGCTTGTCTTACGACCAGATACCGTGTGCGTGATGATGCTGTTGGCGGTTGTGAGTTCGGACACCGGTACATTCCACTCATTGGCTGCAGCTTGGACCAGCATCATGCGAGCCACGGCTCCGCCCCGGCGCACATAATCTTGCGATGTGCGAATACCCCGGCTACCACCAGTGCTCATGTCGCCCCAAGCGCGTTTGCGCTTTAAGTTCTGGCCAGGCGTAGGCGATTCGGTGGTGATTTTGGACCAATCGCACTCTAATTCTTCAGCCACCAATTGGGCCAAACCGGTGCGCGTGCCCTGCCCCATTTCAGAACGAACCACGCGGACGACGCACGTATCGTCAGGCTTTACAACCACCCAGATACCCACTTCAGGCGAGGTGTCTGCGCTTTGCGCCAATGCTTCAGAAGAAGACATTAAGTTAAAGCCCAAGGCCAAACCACCACTGGCCATGGCAGAGGTACCCACCATGAAGCTGCGACGTGAAATTTGAGCAGGAGATGTTTGAATTTGATTCACGATGTTTCTCCTTAAACTTTGATTTGTTGTACCAAGGCGGCGACTTCACCGGTGTCTGACTTGGCCAGCTTCTTAGTACCAGCGGCCACATGAATGGCCTCGCGAATACGCTGGTAGGTACCGCAGCGACAGATGTTGGTCATGGCCTCATCAATGTCCTTGTTGGTAGGCTTGGCTTTGCGTTTGAGTAACGCAGATGCCGCCATGATTTGACCCGATTGGCAATATCCGCACTGAGGCACATCCACCTCGGCCCAAGCTTTTTGAACTGGGTGATTGCTGTCCTGCGACAGGCCTTCAATGGTGGTAATTTTGCGGCCGGCCATGCTAGACCCTGGCACAACACAGGAGCGAATGGCTTGGCCATCGACGTGCACAGTACACGCCCCACACTGGGCAATGCCGCAGCCAAATTTGGTACCGGTGAGGCCGACCACTTCTCGAATGACCCACAACAGGGGCATCTCGGGTTCAGCATCAATTTTTTGGACTTTGCCATTGACATTGAGGGAATACATTCGCGTCTCCTAATTTTGGACAATCATTTGAATACTGACTCATTTTGCAGTTTTCTTTCAAAACGCGCTTCATGTTGTCTTGAGTTTTTTTCACAAAAAAAAGAGGCCGAAGCCTCTTCAAGGGTTTTCACCCATTACATAGACTTGATGAATCAAGTCAAGTTTTCAAAAACTTCTGTATCTACCTCAGAGTTTGCCTGCGCGTTGTAGCGGCTGCCTTGCACTGTATTTTGGTTGACAAGCGCTTCAAGCTTGCTGAGAAGCTCGGCACTGAGTTGCACATTGCTTGCACCCAAATCGTCTAACAAATGCTGTTCACTGGTGGTGCCAGGAATTGGAATGATGTGCGGCGCTTTGTTCAGCAACCACGCCAGTGCCAACTGTGCGGGTGAACAGCCTGCCTCGTGAGCCAATTGCACATAAGGCGCAAAAAGTTTGAAATTGGCGGCATAGTTTTCGGGTGTGAAACGCGGCATCGATTTGCGAATGTCTTTGGCATCCAAGGCTTGAATGTCCAAGGGGCCACACAAGAAGCCGCGGGCTACTGGACTGAAGGCCACAAAGGTGGCGCCCAATTCCTCGCAAGCTTGGAGCACCGCAATTTCTGGATTGCGCGTCCACAAAGAATATTCTGTTTGAACCGCCGTGACAGGATGCACGGCATGGGCTTTGCGCAATGTGCTGGCCGATACTTCGGACAAGCCAATGCTTTGAATTTTGCCTTGACGCACCAAATCACTGAGTGCCCCAACGCTGTCTTCAATAGGGATTTTTTTGTCCCATCGGTGCAAATAATACAAATCGATCACATCGGTTTGCAAACGCTTCAAGGCGTCTTCGCAGGTCTTGCGGATGGTTTCGGGTCGACCGTCAATGACCCTCACCAATTTGCCATCGCCATTGACGTCCACACCTGTCATGCCGCATTTGCTGGCCAAGGTGAACTTTTGCCGGTGCGACTTCAAGACTTTGCCAACCAAGCGTTCATTGGCGCCGAAACCATAAAGGGCGGCTGTATCGAAAAATGTGACGCCAGCATCTAAGGCGGTCAGCAAAACCTTTTCGGCTTGCGCTTCTGATACAGGTGCACCGTATGCATGGCTCAAATTCATGCAGCCCAAGCCAATTTCACTGACTTGGAATTGTCCGAGTTTTCTATTTTTCATTCGTTCACCTTGTGGTAATTTTGGGCCCAAGCGGGCAAAGGCGCAGATCTGTGCAACACGTCTTGATGTAACCAGGTGGCGCTTTTGCGTGCGCGCTCGGCCACAGTTTCAAGTGGTAACTGTTGGTAATCGTCATTGAAGACTTCAAAGCTGTAGTCGCCACGATAACCGATCCGCTCTAATCTGAGAACCAAGTCTGCCAGTTGCTCGCTGTGCACGCCCTCACCTGGAAAAACGCGGAAGGTCCGTGCGGTGGTCATGCGCTCTTCAAAGGAGGGCGTTTCATGCCACATGAAATCGGACAACTGAGCCAAGTAAATGCGTTCTGGATCAATGTCCTCGATGGCATCGAGTGGCGTTTTGGCGGCAAATATATGAAAGGAATCAATGCCGATGCCTAGGTTAGGACAATCTGCCCGGCACACCACATCCCAACTGCTTGTAAATTCGTTGATCGTTCGGCCCCACGACAATCCCTCATAGGCCACCTTGATGCCCAAAGGAATGGCCATCATGGCCAACTTCTTCAAGTCCTTGGCAATCAAATCAAGATCATCTGTTGCATGGCGCGAGGTTGATGAACAGGCCAACAAAACTTTGCTGCCAGTGGCTGCGCACATCTCGAGCATCGACTTGGCAATGTCAACTTTGTAGCTGTGCAAATGACCTGACAAGCCTTCAAAGTCTCTGAGCACTTGAAAACCTGTAGGTCGCAAGCCACTGTTTTGCACAGCTTTGACCGCAGCTTTGACACCCCCGGGGTGTCCTACCAAATCGCGCGCCATGAGCATGACCTGTGAGAAGCCCACACTTTTCATGGCCTCCAACTTGGCCTCGAGTGAGCCTGCCATGGTGATGGTGTCCATGCCATATCCGTCGAGCATATTCATGACAGATCCTTAAGCAACCAGGTGAACCAGCTCAAACGACACTGAGCCCAATGCACTGCGCGTTAAGGCGCCCCTGTCTTCAGGGTGCAATTCTTTGGACTCTACAAATTCAACCCCATTGGCCTTCAGTGTTTTGACGGCCTGCGCCACATCTTTGACACCAAAGCCTATGCGCTTCAAGGACTCGGGTGCATCGTCGCCCTCCATCCAAGGATCGGGCTCAATCAATTGCCAAAGAAATTGTCCGCACGGGCTTTTCATCAATTTGCCTTTGGGCAAAATACCGAAACGCTCTTCGTCTGAAATAACGCTGAAGTCAAACATGTGTTCGTAGTAGGCCATCCAATCTTCACTGCGGGACGCACCGATGTACTGCACCACGCCGAAGTAACTCATGCCCTCAACGGCAGCAGGATGCTGATCAACAGTTGGAATGGGTTTGAAGTCAATGTCGTAAATGGAAAACTCTTGCCAGCGATCGACAAAGTAATAACGCGTTCCACCAGGGCCATGAATGGCGGGAATGTGCAACTCCATGGCTTGTGCATGGCTGGCCACAGACCAGGCACCTAAATCGATGCAACGGGTGTGTGCCTTGAGTGCATCTTGGACCCGAAAAGCAACTGCAGAAATTTCAGCTTGACCATCGGCAGTGGCGCTCACGCGTGCATCATCAGGGTTGGCATTGACGACCAAGTTCATGCCACCTTGTCGGTACAGGGTTACTTCGCGTGAACGATGACGGGCAATGGGCCGAAAACCCATGGCCTCTAAAACTTGACCTAAGGCTTGTGGGCGATTGGTGGCGTACTCAATGAACTCAATGCCTTGAATGCCCAAGCGATTGGGCATTTCTGGGACGTCTTCACGATCGGTTGTGCGTAAATTCATGGCTTACTCCAAACTAAAATTTTCAGCCCAAACGGGCCACGCTGCGCAACACGTCTGCTGTCGTTGTCTTGAAGCCGAAGTATTCCAAATAGGCTGGAATTTGCTCAAACAACATGTCTGAGCCTACTTGAACTCGGCATCCTCTTTTTTGTGCAGCCAGCAGGAATGACGTCATCTCTGTGCGCATGACCACTTCACCGACAAACGTATCGGGAGAAATTCTGGCAACATCCATTGGCAAAGGATCACCCTCGTTCATGCCCATGGGTGTGGCGTTGACCACCAGATCATGCCCCTCAGGATCGTTGGAACCTGTGTGCACCTCGATCTTAGGATACTCATGCTTGAGGCGCTGTGCCAAATCTTCACATGATTGCATGTTGACATCGAAGAGGCTGATGGCCTTGATATTTTCAGCCGCCAAAGAAGCTGCAATGGCCGAACCCACGCCACCGGTACCCACGACCAAAACGCGCTTGTCTGTCAGAACAAATCCTTTTCTTTGCACACCGCGCACAAAGCCTGCACCGTCAAACATGTCACCGACCAAACGGCCGTTTTGATCCAATTTGACAGCGTTGCAGGCACCGGCCACTTTGACGGTGGGTGTGACCTCGTCTAGCAATGTCAAGGTTGTGACTTTGTGTGGCATGGTGATCAAGGCCCCACGAATGTTGGACAACTGGAAGACAGACTTTAAAAAAGCGGGGTAATGTTCAGCCTTGCAGCCCATGGGAACAACCAAGGCATTGATGCCCTCTTTTTCAAAGTAAGGGTTGTAAATCAATGGCGATTTAAAACTGTGCGTTGGATAGCCAATGTGGGCGATCAACTCTGTGTTGCCGTCAATGTTCATGTTCTCAAAATAAAAAAGCGAAGCCTTAAGACACGCTTAAAGGCTTCGCGTTGTAGCGATGTCAAAGGCCTTGCGACAGACCCTGTTCATCTCAAGTTACTTGCGCAACTTGGCCAATTCAGCTTGCAACTCAGCCACGGTTGCAGCAATGGGTTCACCATGTTTTGCAATTACGGGCTTCATTTTTTCACGCAAAGCAGTCATTTCGGCAGCTGGCAATGTGGTGATCTGCATGCCATTTTTCTTCAAGTTTTCGGTGATGCTGGCCACTTGGTTGCGAGACTGTGCGCGTTGAAATTTGACAGACTCTGCCAAGGCTTCTTCTATGATTTTCTTTTCTGCAGCAGACAAGGTGTCATAGAATTTTTTGCTGATCAGCACAGACTGTGGGTTGTACTGGTGGTTGGTCATGACCAAATGCTTTTGCACTTCGTACAACTTGGCGGAGTTGATGGTGGCAACTGGGTTTTCTTGTCCGTCAACCGCTTTTTGCTCCAAAGCTGCGTACAACTCTGGGAAAGGCAGCGGTGTGGGGTTGGCACCCAAAGCTTTGACCCAGTCCACGTTGATGGGGTTGGGAATGACGCGCAACTTCAAGCCTTCAATGTCAGCCAACTTGTTGATGGGGCGCTTGCCGTTCGACATGTTGCGAAAACCGAGTTCGTAGTAACCCAAGCCCACAATGCCTTTTTCCAAAAGCTTGTCGTGCATTTTTTTACCGAAGGCCCCATCCACCACCGCATCGGCTTCTTTTTCATTCCCAAACATGAAGGGGAAGTCAAACACCGCAAAGTCTTTCACTTGGCTGGCCAAGATGCCGGAGTTCAATGAAACCATTTCCAAAGAACCGCCCTGCACTGCCGACACATTGGCTTGGTCGTTGCCCAAGGCGCCACCTGGGAAGACATTGACTTTGAGCTTTCCACCTGATTTGCTCTCAACCACTTCTTTGAATTTTTCCATGCCCAAAATGATGGGATGGCCCGCCGAGTTTTGATTTGCAAACTTAATGGTTTTCTCTTGAGCAGAAGCCATGCCCATAGCAGCCAAGGCAAGCGTTGCCAAAACAGTCTTGATAAAAACACGTTTCATGTCAGTGTCTCCTGATGAAATGAATGGTCGTACGCCGAACAAGGATTCCACTGCCTGGCGTACCCGGACAGACTGTGGAAAGAAAAATCAATAAAACCAACGCGCTGGCACCATCACCAAAGCTGGCCAAGCCACCATGGCAAACATGATGGCAAACTGCGCCACCATGAACGGCATCACGCCACGGGTCACTTCGTCCATGCTGACTTTGCCAACGCCTGCAACGGCGTTGAGTACGGTCCCCACAGGCGGTGTGATCAAACCAATGGCATTGTTGATGATGAACAAAACGCCAAAGTAAACAGGGTCGATGCCTGCCGCCTTGACCACCGGCATCAAGACGGGGGTCAACAGCAGAATGGTGGGTGTCATGTCCAACGCGGTTCCGACAATCATTGTGATGATCATGATGGTTAGCATCAACAAACGAGGGCTGTCCAGCAAGGGTTGCAACAACGAAATTAATTCTGCTGGTAAATTAGCAACTGTGATCAACCAAGCAGAAACCATTGCAGCAGCCACCAAGAACATCACAATGGCGCTGGTTTTAGCGGCCGAGACAAACAAAGGAAAGATCGACTTGAAATTCAATTCCTTGTACACAAACAAAGAGATGAGCAGCGCATAAACCGCAGCAACCACGGCAGCCTCGGTGGGCGTGAACACACCGAACTTTAAGCCGAACACCACAATCAGTGGCAATACCAAGGCCCAAGTTGCCTCACGCATGGCAACACCAATTTCTGACATTGATTTGCGCGGTGGCACAGACACCACTTCACTGCGCGCAAGCCACCACCACGTGACCCATAAAGCAGCGCCCAACATGATGCCCGGCACAATGCCCGCCATGAAGAGCTTGGAAATGGACACGTTGCCAGCAACACCAAAAATGACGAAGCCAATGCTTGGCGGAATGACTGGGGCAATGATGCCTGCAGAAGCGATGAGGCCGGCAGAGCGTGCACGGTCATGTCCCGCCGCCACCATCATGGGCAAGAGCAAAGAGGCCAATGCGGCAGCATCTGCTACAGCCGAACCCGACAAAGCCGCCATGATGACAGCCGCCATGATGGTGACATAGCCCAAGCCACCTTTGATGTGGCCCACACAGGCCATGGCGAAATTAACAATGCGGCGTGACAGCCCCCCCGCATTCATGATTTCACCCGCCAGCATGAAAAATGGCACAGCCAGAAGCGGAAAACTGTTCGAACCTTCAATGAGGTTTTGGGCCAAGATTTGCGCGTCAAACATGTTGAGGTGAACCATCAAGGCCACGCCACAAAGCAGCAAAGAAAACGCAATGGGCACCCCCAGTGCCATGGCACCCAGCAAAGAAAGAACGAATACAGCAATGGTCATTGGAAAGTCTCTGTTGGATGGCTTAGCGTGATTCGCCGTGCGGTGTGTCTTCGGACTCTTGAAACATCACCAGTTCTTCATTCTTGGTTTGACCTGTGATCAATTTAAAAAAATCAAGCGCGATCATCAAGCCGCCCAGTACCGCAAAAATGATGCCGGGAAAGTAAACCCAACTCAGCGACACTTCCATCACGGCGCTGGTACTTGTCCAGTTGATGACGGCCTGCTCGTAGGCACCTTTGTACAAAAGACCACAGACAAACAGCATGAGCAGTTGTGACACACCCATGCAGATTTTTTTGCCCACAGGACCCAGCCGCCCTACCAGCATGTCTGTGCCCAAATGCTCGTGAGAACGAAGGGCCACGATGGCGCCCATGAATGTCATCCAAACAAACAACCACCGACTGAGCTCTTCAGAAAGCGTGATGCCCGAATTGAAGCCGTAACGCAGGAATACATTGCCGAAGACCAAGACCACCATGCCAGCCATGCAAGCTGCAATGAGGTACTCGATACCTTTGCAAGTGATGTCGAAAAAACGGGTCATCTATGGATTCCTAGAACTTGAAGCACAAACCATAATGTACGAACTAGTTAGTTTTTAATGATCAGTAATAACCCTTAGGTTTCTAGCGCATGGCTGGCTACCTGTTATGCAAAATTGAAATAGCTGAATCCGTCCGTCTTTTAAAGACAAACGTAGCTCATGAGCATGTCCACCACTTGGGTTTTCTTCAAGGTCTGCGCTTTGCCTTGCGGTGTCTTGCCTTTGAAGATCAAACCAAACGTGTGCTGATTCGACACATTGAAAAAAGTCAGCGCAGAAATTGCGGAGTGAATTTCTAAGGGCGTGAGATTCTTTTTGAAGACGCCCTTCTTCAGACCCCGCGTGTACAAATCTTGGATGGTCTGCAATGCGGATCCGTTCAGTTTTTGAATTTCTTTGCTTTGGGCCAAATATTCACCACGCTGCACGTTCTCGCTCATGACCAATCGAATGAACTCTTCGTTGCTTTGGTGATGGTCGTAGGTGAATTCAACCAAACGCTTTAAGGCCTCTACTGGCTCTAGGTCGTTCAGGTGAAGGTCCGCTTCAATTTGTCGCATGCGGCCATAAGCGGCCTCAAGCACGGCCACATACAAGCCCTCTTTGCTACCGAAATAGTAGTAAATCATGCGCTTGCTGGTGCGTGTGGCGGCCGCGATTTCATCAATTCGCGCCCCAGCAAGCCCCTTGCCAGCGAACTCCTGGGTCGCAACGTTCAAGATTTCGGACATGGTCCGCTCAGGATCGTTGGTTCGACTTGGGCTGCTGGTTTTGCGACGGGTTGAGGAAACAGGTGTCATCATTTGATAAATGTACTACTTGGTTAATTATCAAATGAAAAGTGCGTCAAGGTCAACAGGCCATCACCTTGGTCAAGTGATGGCCTTAGAAACGTCTTCAAGCGTTGAGTTGCAACTCCAATTGATGCAAAACTTTGTAACAAGGTAAAACCTGCGCAACGCTAGAGTTTGGCTCTCTGCCCTCTTTGATGGCGGCAAAGAACTCGCGGTCTTGCAACTCAATGCCGTTCATAGACACATCCACTTTTGAAACGTCGATTTGCTCTTCTTTGCCAGTGTACAAATCGTCATAACGGGCAAGGTATGTGCCTGTGTCACCGATGTAACGGAAATAGGTGCCCAGCGGCCCATCGTTGTTGAATGACAAACTCAACGTACAAATGGCGCCGTTGGCCGCCTGCAACTGGATGCTCATGTCCATGGCAATGCCAAGGCTTGGGTGAATCGGCCCTTGAAGCGCATTGGCTTTGACAATGGGACTGCCCGCCTGGTAAGCAAACAGATCAACCGTGTGAGCTGCGTGGTGCCACAGCAAATGATCGGTCCAGCTGCGCGCTTGGCCCAGGGCATTCATGTTGGTGCGACGGAAGAAATAGGTCTGCACATCCATTTGCTGAATGTTAAATTCGCCCGCTTTGATTTTTTTGTTAACCCATTGGTGGCTGGGGTTGAAACGACGGGTGTGTCCGCACATGGCCACTTTGCCAGTTTCTTTGGCCAAGCGAACCACCTCTTCTGCGTCTGTCCAGCGATCGGCCAAAGGAATCTCAACTTGCACATGTTTGCCTGCCTTCAGGCAAGCAATGGACTGCGCTGCGTGCATTTGCGTGGGCGTGCAAAGAATGACCGCATCTACTTCGGGCAATGCCAAACTGTCAGCCAAGTCTGTGGTGACATGACCAATGCCGTACTTGTCGGCCACTTCTTTGGTTTTGGCAAATTCACGACCAATCAGTGACACCACTTCAACGCCATCGATGTTCTTGATGCCATCCAGGTGTTTGATACCAAAAGCACCGGCACCGGCCAATGCAACCTTGATTGTTTTAGACATGTTGTTTTCCTCAGTTCAAAATTTGTTTTCTAGGATCAGGTGACCCACCGCAGTGTTGGAGGCTGGTACATGGTAGAAGCGCTGCTTGAGTTCAGGGGCTTTGCCGCCTGTTACATCGTTCATCGCACCACGCGCGATAAGCCACATCACCAATTCGATGCCTTCGCTTCCAGCTTCCCGAACATAGTCAATGTGCGAAATGTCGGCCGCTGCTTGTGGGTTGCTGATCAGCTTGTCCAAGAATGCGTTGTCGAATTCTTTGTTGATCAAACCGGCGCGCGCACCTTGCAATTGATGACTCATACCACCCGTGCCCCAAATGTGCACATGGATGTCTTGATCGAAGCTCTCGATCGCTTTGCGAATGGCCTTGCCCAAGTTGAAGCAACGTTGACCACTTGGCACGGGGTACTGCACCACGTTAACGGCAAATGGAATGACAGGACACGGCCACTCAAATTTGTCGGCTGGTGGTTGGCCACACATCAATGACAAAGGCACTGTCAGGCCATGGTCCACATCCATTTTGTTGACAATGGTGAGGTCAAAGTCTTGCTGAATAACCGATTGTGCAATGTGCGAAGCCAACTCGGGGTGACCTTTCACCATGGGCACTGGGCGTGGTCCCCAACCTTCATCGGCAGGTTTGAATTCGGCAGCTGTGCCGATCGCAAATGTTGGGATGAAGTCAAGGCTGAATGCAGTCGCATGATCGTTGTAGACCAAAAAGATCACATCTGGCTTGTTGTCTTTCATCCATTGCTTGCCATACTCATAGCCTTGGAAGACGGGTTGCCAATAGGGCTCTTGTGTTTTACCAAGGTCAAGGGCTGCGCCAATGGCGGGAACATGCGATGTGAAAACGGAGGCGGTGATTTTGGCCATGGTCAATTTACTTTCTTACCAGCAGAGCCTTGGGGTTGGTTTTGCGCTTGTGCATCGCCGTTTTCGCCCACAAAACGATTGCCCTCGACAGAGCGGCCGCCGTTGATCATCATGTTGCGATATTCCTCTTCGGTCATGCCCGTCATAGAACCGGCCATTTGCTGAAAGCTCTTGCCATCGGTGGCCCCAATTTTGGCCAAGAAGTAAATATTGCCACCCGTGCGCATGCACCAGTTCAAATCGCGCGCCATCACAGCTTGCTTTTGCTCTTCTGTCATTTGCCACTCATCCAAATAAGCACGCTCGTCAGCTTTGAAACGTTCGCGATTTTCGGCCTTCATCAGGGACATGCAAAACTGGTTAATCCAATAGCCTTTGCGACTTTGCTCCGCATCAAAAATGATGGTACCGGGCACATCCAAATAGGGTTTATCAAGGGCCATTAAATTTTCTCCTCTGGCCAATACAAACGCATGGGATTGTCAACCAACAGTTTCTTTTGTTTCTCTGGCGTGGTGGCAATGTGAGGAATGAAATCGACCAACAAGCCATCGTCAGGCATGTGCTTTTTCAGGTTGGGGTGCGGCCAATCGGTGCCCCACAATACGCGGTCAGGAAACTCGTCCACAATGGCTTTGGCAAATGGCACCACATCTTGGTATGCGTTTTGTTCGCCATTCAAGGCTGGTGCGCCCGTGACCGACAAGCGCTCTGGACAGGTCACTTTGCACCACACATTGTTGTGCTCGCGCATGAACTTCAAGAACAATTGGAATTGAGGCCCATTCACGGGCAACTTAACATCGGGGGTGCCCATGTGATCCACCACCACGGTGGTGGGCAAACCTGTGAAGAAATCCCACAATTCGGGCAAATCGACGGCCTCGAAGTAAATCACCACGTGCCAACCCAGCTTGGCAATGCGACCGGCAATTTCCATCAACTCCTCTTTGGGCGTGAAATCGACCAAGCGCTTCACAAAATTAAAGCGAACACCGCGAATGCCAGCATCATGCAAAGCTTGCAACTCTTCATCTGAAACGCTGCGTTTCACGCACCCCACACCCCTTGCTTTGCCACCTGAATTTATCAAGGCGTCGACTGTGGCGCGGTTGTCTGAGCCGTGGCAAGTTGCACCCACCACAATGTTGCGGGCAAAACCCAAATGATCACGCAGCGCATAAAGTTGCTGCTTAGAGGCATCACAGGGTGTGTATTTGCGCTCGGGTGCATAAGGGAATTCAGCGCCTGGGCCAAACACGTGGCAATGTGCATCGACAGCACCTTCAGGCAATTTGAATTTGGGTTTGCTAGGGCCAGAATACCAGTCCAGCCAGCCAGGGGTCTTTTGAAATTCCATCACTTCTCTCACTCAGGTTAAAGACAAATTGTTGCAGCGGTTGAATCTCAGTCGCGCGCAGTACCGCGCAGTCCTGATCGGTGAATAGCCTTGCTTAAGTCACCATTGGACTCAAGCTCTTTGGCAAAATTTTGAATGTATGGGCGGGCCACATCGCGGCCTTTGGGAATGGCAATGGCCAAGTTTTCGAGGCCCCATCGGCCGTCTAAAACTCGGCTACCAGGCAAACCATCGGACATTTCAAACAAGATGCCTTTGTTGGTTGCAAATGCATCAATCTGTTTGGCGTTCAACATCGCTTGCGCCTTGGCCAATGAATCGGCAGGTATCACTTTGGCTTGCGTGTAGAGTTGCGTCAGCACACCTTGAGATGAACTGCCCTGGCTCACACCGACGCGAATGCCTGCTTGGTCGATTTCATTGACGGACTTGAGGGGGCTGCTGCCCACGACCAAATAGCCCAATTCCAACTTCACCATAGGGGACGTAAAGTCCATGTCTTTCGCACGCACTGCTGTGGCATTGGTAAATGTGATGTCCACTTTTCCAACTTTCAGGGCGTCTAAAACTTGCGCAACGCGGTCAAACTCAACCACTTGAACCGGCACGTTCAAACGTTTTGCCAACGCTTTGCCCAGATCTAGCGCAATGCCCACACTCTCACCCGTCTTGGGATCTTTGACCCAAGATGTCGGACTGCCTGGGTAAACACCCACCCGCAACGTACCTGTTGGTGCAAGTGCCTGCCGAACTTCAACAGGCGCTGAAACAGCTTGTGCAACCGTTGATGAATCTGCATTGGCGTTTAAAAAAGCCAAGTTAGAACAACCCACCAATGCAGCACCTAGCAGGACGGCGAAGGACAAGCGACCCGCCCTGTAAAGTAGATGATTAGAAATCACGTGAGACCCTGTTGAATGGTTGGTTGAAGGTGCACAAAAATACGTTGGGGCAGACTCAATCGATGTACTTCAAGCCTGCCTTGGCCAAAGGTTCGCGCATGTTGTACATGTCTAAGCCCAACACACCCGAAGCCAGTTTGGCGCGCTTCTCGCCTTCGTTGGCTTCGCGGGCTTCCGCTGCATCAGCCACTTTTTGAGCCCAAGCAGCGGGCACCACCACCACACCATCGTCATCCGCCACAATGGCATCGCCAGGGTTCACATTGACGCCAGCACACACCACGGGAATGTTGACTGAGCCCAAGGTTGATTTGATCGTGCCCTTGGCACTGATGCCTTTGCTCCAGACAGGAAAGCCCATGGCCGTCAGTTCACGAACATCACGCACACCGGCATCAATCACCAAAGCCTTTGCGCCACGCGCCATGAAGGATGTGGCCAGCAAGTCGCCAAAGAAACCATCGCAGTTGTCTGCACTGATGGCCGCAACAACGATATCGCCAGGTTGAATTTGTTCTGCAACCACGTGCATCATCCAGTTGTCACCGGGGTGCAGCAACACAGTGACAGCTGTTCCAGACACAGGTACACCACTGTAAATGGGGCGCATGTACCGCTGCATCAAGCCAACACGTCCCATGGCTTCGTGAACAGTGGCCACACCAAAACGGCCTAATTTTTCAACAGCTGATTTGTCTGCGCGAGAGATGTTGCGCTTCACAATTCCGAGTTCAGTCATCACAATTCCAATCAATTTTTTCAAAGATAAGGTGAATGGCCTTAAAGGCCTTACAAGCCTTTAGCCTTCAAGTGCGCATCTAAGCGAGGGAATACGCGGCGTGTGTTGCCTTCGTAAATTTTGTAACGTTGCGCTTCATTCAAGATGCTAGACGATTGAATGTAACGCTTGGTATCGTCAAAGTAGTGGCCAGTTTCAGGGTCAATGCCACGCACTGCACCAATCATTTCTGAAGCAAACAAGATGTTGTCAACAGGGATCACTTTGGTCAGCAAATCGATACCTGGCTGGTGATATACGCAGGTGTCAAAGAAAATATTGTTGAGCAGGTGCTCTTGCAACAAAGGCTTCTTCAACTCTTGCGCCAGGCCACGGAAACGGCCCCAGTGATAAGGCACCGCACCACCGCCATGAGGAATCAAGAATTTCAAGGTGGGGAAGTCTTTGAACAAGTCAGAAGTGAGGCACTGCATAAAAGCTGTGGTGTCGGCATTCAAATAGTGCGCGCCAGTCGTGTGGAAGCAACTGTTGCAGCTGGTGCTCACGTGGATCATGGCGGGGATGTCGTATTCCACCATTTTTTCGTAGATGGGGTACCAGTGTTTGTCGCTCAAGGGAGGCGATGTCCAGTGACCGCCAGAAGGATCGGGGTTCAGATTGATACCCACATTGCCATACTCTTTCACGCAGCGCTCCAGCTCTGGAATGCAGGTGGCGGGATCCACACCTGGCGATTGCGGCAGCATGGCCACAGGCACAAAGTTGTCTGGGAACAATTGGCTCACCCGGTAGCACAACTCGTTGCAAATGGCAGCCCATGTGGAAGACACATTGAAGTCGCCAATGTGGTGTGCCATGAAACTGGCCCGGGGGCTGAACAAAGTAAGGTCCGAGCCGCGCTCTTTCATGAGCCTGAGTTGATTGGTTTCAATCGACTCACGCAATTCGTCATCGCTGATTTTGAGATCAGCCACTCTGGGGCCTAACTCGGGTGTGTTCAAGTTGGCAATTTGTGCATTGCGCCAGTTTTCTAAAGCTTTAGGCGCTGTGGTGTAGTGACCATGACAATCGATGATCAAAGGTTGTTGGGTACTCATGTTGTTGTCCAATCGAAAAAATAAAGGATTAAGCTGAAGGACCTGACCACACAGAAGTTGGCACCATGGCCTCACCTCGCATGAGCAGTCGCGCGGTTCTTAACAAGGCAGCCTGCGTGACGTTTTGACCGCCCGGTAATTGAGGCGCGGGCTCTGTTTGCAAAGCGACACTGAACTCACCCGTAGGATGTTCAACTGAAACATTTTTGGATGCGCCGGTTGGCATGACGGCGATACCCTCGCAGACCGAACCCTCTAGGACGCAAGCCGTGCCAACTGTGACCGCGGCCAATACGCCAATGGCATCGTGGCAAACATGTGGAATGAAACTTCGTGTGCTGATGGCGCCCCCCTTTTGGGGTGGCGCAATCAGGGTCATCTTAGGATAATTCTTTTGGCTCACATCCCCCAAACCCATCAGCAGCGAAACTTGCAAGCGCAGTGCTTCTATTTTGGTTTTGAGCTCGGTGTCGGCATTCATTTCGGCCACCGACTCATAACCGGTTCGACCCACATCTTTTGCGTTGAACATGACCAAAGGCATGCCATTGTCGATGCAGGTGACAGCCAGCGTGAAAGGCTCAAAGCCAACACCCGTTACTGTCAAGGTGTCTTTGACCTTGCCGGTTGGCAACAAGCCAGAACACACCGAGCCGGCTGTGTCCAAGAAGTTGATGGTCACTGGCGCAGATGTGCCTGGCGCGCCATCAATTCGTGCATTGCCTTCATACTGAACCATGCCATGACGCGTGTCCACCGTGATGTCACATTGCATGTCTGTGTTCAAGGTTAAAACTCGGAAAGTGCTCTGATCACCCTGCACGCCGACCATCCCTGTTTCAAGCGCAAAAGGAACAACTGCAGCCAGCATGTTGCCGCAGTTGGGTGTGGTGTCGACTGTGTCTTTGTCGGGTTGTAACTGAGCAAACAAGAAATCCAAAGCGACACCAGGGACCGCGCTTTTTCGAACGATGCCAACCTTGCTGGTGAGTGGATGGGCACCGCCCAAGCCATCGATTTGGCGTTTGTCTGGCGATCCCAATGCGGCCAGCAGAACTTTGTCGCGCGTTGCAACATCGGAGGGCAAATCGGCTTCGTTGAAAAAAGGGCCTTTGGAGGTACCGCCTCGCATGAGCAGGCAGGGAATCGCGGTTTGTGCGCTATTTTTCATATTGCAAGTTCAATCGCCATAAAAGGACAAGATGGCTGATATTTTGCAGCCTCTTGGGCGCAACACCTAGGTACAGTGGGCACTATCAGATAGAACAATATCGCATAACGGATGATCAGTTATGGCAAAATAAACGCATGGACCTTAAGCAACTTGAATACTTCGTGAGGGTGGCAGAAATGGGCAGCTTCACCCGTGCAGCCATTGCCTTGAATGTTGCCCAGCCCGCTTTAAGTCGCCAAATTCGCCTGCTTGAAGTTGAGTTAAGGCAAAACCTCTTAAAACGCAATGGTCGAGGTGCCAGCCCTACAGAGGCGGGACAGTTGCTGCTGGAACACGGGCGAGGCATCTTGCATCAAGTCGAAAGAGCACGTGAAGAATTGGCCAAAGCCCGCAGCGGACTCACAGGGCGTGTGGCTTTGGGCCTGCCGCCCAGTGTGGCGCGAGTTCTCACCGTCCCCCTCACCCGCGCATTTCGAGAAAAAATGCCCGATGCACACTTGTCCATCAGTGAAAACTTGTCTGCTGGAATGCAAGAAAGCCTGCTTTCTGGTCGAATTGACATTGCCTTGCTTTACAACCCCAACAGCACGCCTGGACTAGAGCTGACGCCTTTGCTTCGAGAAGAACTGTGGTTGATTCAAGCTCGCCCACCCGGCCTTCAAGAAGACC
>JBEDKQ010000003.1:0-43285 GCA_041172085.1 Pseudomonadota bacterium
GAAGTGGACGCCATCATTGAGGCCAAAGGCCTCAAGCAAATGAACGACACCGGCGCCCTGGAAGCCATCATTGATGAAGTCTTGGCCGCCAATCCGAAGAACGTCGAAGAGTTCAGAGCGGGCAACAGCAAAGCTTTGAATGGTTTGGTGGGCCCCATCATGAAGGCCAGCAAAGGCAAGGCCAACCCAGCGCAAGTGAACGAGCTTCTGTTGAAGAAGCTACAGGCCTAACGCAGAGTTTTTTCCAAGCAATTGGTATCGGGTACCTCGCCCGGTGCCAGTTTGCGCCAGCAGACCCGCTTCGCACAGCGACGACAGTTCTCGGTAGGCGGTGGCGCGTGACACGCCGCACAAATTCACATATTTCTCGGTGCTCATGCCGCCGCTGAATCCTTCGGGCCCTGCATCGTAGAGTTTGTTGATGGCTTTGACTTGCGACGGTGTGAGCGATAGGTGGTGCGTCCGCAGATCGGCCCAAAAGCGAGTCTTGCGCATGGCCGATTGCATCTGTTCCCAGCGGCTGTCTGCCGCCTGGTGAATGCAAGTTACAAACCACTGAACCCAAGGCGTCACGTCCATGTTGGCGCTGCCAGTTGCTGCTTGCAGATGATCGTAGTAGTCGCTGCGTTGCTGCCAGATTTGTTGCGACAAGCTCCACAGCCGTTGCGCTGTTTTCAAGTCTTGCGCCAACGCCATCTCTACCAAGGCGCGGCCAATTCGGCCGTTACCATCTTCAAAAGGATGGATGGTTTCAAACCACAAGTGGGCAATGGCGGCGCGCACCAAACCATCTTGTTGGCGCAGGCTGCTGTTAAACCATCCGATGAAAGCGTCCATCTGGCGTGGAACTTCAGCAGAGGGTGGCGCTTGATAGTGCACGAGGTCTGGTTTGCCCATTCTTGGTGTGACGATTTGCATGGGCTCGGTATGTGTGCGGTAAGCGCCTGTGCGAATTTTTTGCGTGCCACTGCGACCTGTTGGAAACAAGGCCGCCTGCCAGTTCAAAAGGATCTGATGGCTCAGCGCTTGGCCACTGTTTTCCAAGGCACCCTGAAGCACATTGAGCGTGGCCTCAGCGCGTGCGTCGCGTTTGATTTTTTTGTCATTGGACAAACCCAAGCGGCGTGCAGCAGAAGTTCTGACCGAATTGAGTTGCAGAATTTCGCCCTCAATTTGAGCGGTGGCCAAAGCCTCATCGGACCAGCCTTGGAGTTGCAGTTCAACGAAGTCTGGCAGTTGCAAGTGCGTTGCAAGACCCATGGCCCTTCCCTGAGAAAAGCGTGTGGCGGCTAATGCGGGTTGCAGCGCAGCCAGGTCGACCTTGAAGTGAGGCCATTTGGAAGATTGCCAGAGGTACATGAAGCGCATCTTAGGCTTTTGCGCTTCAAATGTGAAGCGTAAAATTGAAATTTACGCTTCACGTTGAGGTCCTCAAACCCCGTAACGATCGCGGTAGGCTTGCACCTTGGGCAGGTGCTGGCCCATTTCATTGCCGCTTTGTGTCGACAAGTAAGCGAGCAAGTCAGACAGTTGCGCAATGCAACACACGTCCATGCCCAAGGTGTTGCGCACATATTGCACGGCGCTGTGTGGCACGTCTTTGACCGAGCCATCGGCTTGCACTTCGGTGGCCATTTCTTGGCGGTCCAGGGCAATGGCGATAGCGTGCGCTGTGGCGCCGGCTTTCTTGATCAACTCAATCGACTCGCGCGCTGCAGTGCCTGCGCTCATCACGTCGTCCACAATGAGCACGCGACCTTTGAGGGGTGCGCCCACCAAAGTACCGCCTTCGCCGTGGTCTTTGGCTTCTTTGCGGTTATAGGCAAAAGGGACCGTTTTGCCTAAACGTGCCAGTTCGATTGAAACCGCAGCCCCCAATGGAATGCCTTTGTAGGCAGGTCCAAAAATCATGTCGAATTCGATCCCGCTGGCCATCAAGGCTTTTGCATAGAATTGAGCGAGTTTTCCGAGTTTGGCGCCATCGTCAAACAAACCTGCGTTGAAGAAATACGGGCTCATGCGGCCGGCTTTGGTTTTGAACTCTCCAAAACGCAACACGCCTGCATCGACGGAAAATTGAACAAACTGTTGCGCCAAAGCCGCTGTGTCGGTGGGGGGCGTGTGTCCAGTCACCATGGGGAAATCCTTGTTTAAATTAACCAGCTTGAACTTGAACGGCATCCGTTCTGCGGCCACCAAAGGGGTGGAGGCTTGGATTGGCTTGGATTGCTCAAAACAATCCAGATTGTATTTGTGTGCAAGAGGTTAAAGCACAAGCGCCCGATGTGGCTGGCAAATTTGAGACTTTGGCGGGGTTGAAAGGACATTTCCACTTCGCTGAGAAAAAGGGTTACTCGGGCGTGGCGGTTTACAGCAAGCACGAACCGAGCGATGTGGTGGTGGGCATGGGCAATGAAGAGTTTGACGCTGAAGGCCGCTTTGTAGAGCTGCGGTTTGACACACCGAAGCGCAAGCTGTCTATTGTCAGTGCTTACTTTCCCAGTGGGTCCTCAGGACCTGAGCGGCAAGAAGCCAAGTTTCGATTCTTGGATCACATGGGGCCACACTTGAAGTCTATGGGTGCGCAGCGTGAATTCATTGTGTGCAGTGATGTGAACATTGCGCATCAACAAGCCGATTTGAAAAACTGGAAAAGCAATCAAAAGAACAGTGGCTTTTTGCCAGAAGAGCGTGCGTGGATGACGCACATGACTTCCGAAGGTCCGCTGGTAGATGTGTACCGCCGCTTGCATCCTGAAGCCACCGAAGCGTGTTACACATGGTGGAGCAATCGCGGTCAAGCCTATGCCAAGAATGTAGGTTGGCGCTTGGACTATCACTTGGCCACCGCCAAGCTGGCAGAAGGCGCCACCCAAGCACATATCTACAAAGAAACTCGCTTTAGCGATCACGCGCCTTTGACCATCGATTACAACTGGTCGCTTTGAAGCAGAACATCAATCGCGCGAGTAAGTGAGCATTCGGCCTTTGTACGCCGCCGCGGTATCCGTTGCAGAAATATCAATGGCTTCTTCGCTCAAAGAGAAGCCTTGTGCCGCCATGTGGCGATGAAAGTGGGCGCGGTTGCCGCGGTTGGGGTCGACCACCCAGACTTCTGCGTGGTCTTCCATGTGTTCGTTGATGTAGTGTGCCAAGTCACCTTGCTCATCGCGCTCATACAGAATGTCGCTGCCTATGATCAAGTCAAATTTGCTGTTGACGGCAGTGTCTTGTTGCTGGGCGCTGTGAGTGCCCCAATGGCCATGGCGATAGTCCATTGGGCTAAGCTGGTTTAGCCGCAAGTTTTCTCTGAGAAATTCACCTGCAAGGGGATGGCAATCTGAAGCAGTGATGTTGGCACCACGGCGGTGACCTACCAAACTGGACAATGCCAAACCACAACCCAATTCCAGAATTCGCTCTTCTGCGTTGACATGTCGAAGCGCTAGGCGCTCTGCCAAACGAGAGCCTGAGGGCCAGAGCAACCCAAACAAAGACCAAAACGCTGAAGAAATGCCGAGATCTGAAGCCGCGTTGTCTGGATCATAAAACTGTTGCTTGTCGAGCAATGAGCGAATGAGCAGATTGGGAACACCGTGAACAGCGACGGATTCTTGCTTAGTTTGATAGCCGAGTGGACTTGCAGGATGCAGGTTGTCCTGAGCGCCCACAGTAGCAGTGGGCATGGAAAAGGTGTGTGTCACATAGACAATCGCGCAGTCACGGGCTGTGACTGGTTTGGCGCATCTTACGCCCTTATTTGAGCAGCATTGAGCGGCTTAATGTGAAAGAACAGATTCCCTCTGCATTGAAAGCGCTGCAAAATTAATTTGCCGATCTGCTCGGGCAATGGTTTCTGGTCGATGGGCAATGACAATGCGCGTGAGCTTGAGTTGTGACAAGGTTTTTGACACGGCGTGTTCGTTGTGCATGTCAAGGTGGCTAGTGGCTTCGTCCAATGCCAAAACAGAAGGTTGGGCATAGAGCGCACGTGCAAGCAAAATTCGCTGCTTTTGGCCACCACTTAAGCCAGACCCTAGCTCGCCTATGAGGCTGTGGTAGGCCATAGGCATGCGAATGATGTCTTGGTGAATTTCTGCCAACTGAGCGCAAGCCTCGATTTGTGGCGCATGGGGGGACAAGTCAAAAAAGGCAATGTTGTCAGCGATGCTGCCGGTCAGCAGCACATCTTCTTGCATGACAACGCCAATTTTGCGACGCACATTGGACAAGCCTAAATGTGTCACAGGAATGCCACCATACAAAACGGTTCCATGTGTGGGCGCCAAAAGCCCCAGAAAGATTTTGAGCAAGGTGGTTTTGCCGCAACCACTGGCTCCCGTGATGGCCACATGTTCGCCTGCTTCAATGCAAAGGTTCAAGTTTTGCAGAAGCCATGGCTCTGAGTCGCTGTAGCGAAATGAGACATTGCGCAATTCAAGACTTGCTGGCAAATGCGATAAGTTGTTGGGCGGTAAGTTGCCCTGAGGTGTATCTTGCTCGGGTGGCGTTAAGACAATGTCGGCCAATCTGTCGCGATGCAAGCTGAGCATCTTCAGTTCAATGCCTTGGTTGATGAGGGCTGTAACGCGGCCTGTGAATTGTATTTTGTAACTGATGAACGCGAGCAGCATGCCTACGGTCAATACGGTGGTGCCTTGAGTTTGAGTTTGAGAGGCCAAAATGATTTTGGCACCCAGCCAAAACACACATAAATTTTCGAGTCCAAAAATAAGGCTGCGCGCGACATTGAAACCCATGTTGAGTTTGGCTGTTTGAAAATCACGGTTCATGACTTCAACCATCAGACTTTGCCAACGCGCGCCGCGCTCGTTTTCGCGGGCAAACAATTTGAGAGGTGTCATGGCGCGAAGTGTCTCAATGAAGTGACTTTGCTCCTGACCCGACAGCACCAATCGTTCTGAGGCGGCATGTCTGAAGGGGCCGTAGCTTGCCCAACGCACCAACCCGTACATGAAGGATGCCAGCAAAACCACCCAAGTGAGCGTGGGTGCGTAAATGAACATCATGATCAAAGCGGCAATGGCCATGAGCCCATCCAGCAGGGCTTCAATGGCTGTTTGTGTCAGTGTTTTTTGTATGTCGTGGACGGCGCCAAAGCGAGAAGAAATATCGCCCAGATGGCGTTGCGAAAACCAATCGGCTGGGAGTTGGATCAAGTGGGCAAAAACATTGCTGAGCCATTGAATGGCAACAGTTTGACCCAACACCATGACCCACCAACTGCGAGCAAAAGAGAGCGCAGATTGGGTGATCAAAAAGAGAGCAAAACCGATGACCAAAACCGACAGAAGCTCGTGATCGCCCGACGTTAAGACATCGTCAACGACAGCCTGGTTAAACATCGGCATGAAGATGGCAAACATCTCGAGCACAAAAGCCAAGGCGAGAATTTGCAAGGCAGATTTGCCAAAGCCTCGGATTTTTCCAGTTAACTGGGATAAGGGAAAAGAGCGCGAGGCCGCTTGTTTTTTAAACTGTGCATGAGGCGTTAGCTCTAACGCCACACCTGTGAAATGTTGTGAAACTTGTGCAAGCGCCATGACACGCATGCCCAATGCAGGATCCAGCAGGGTGATTTTGTGACCCTTGATTTTTTGCAACACCACAAAGTGATTCAAGTCCCAATGCAAGATGCAGGGCATGGCCAGTTGGTGTAACTCGGTTAATTCCAAGCGAACAGGCCTGGCGTTGAAACCCAATGCGTGACTCTGGTCTATCAGTTGTTTGAGGTTGGCGCCCTTGAGCGTTTGCGGAAACTTGTGGCGCAAATCGATGAGCCGCCAGTGCTGACCATGTGCATTGGCAATCATGCACAAACAGGCTAAGCCACATTCGGAGGTTTGAAGTTGCAAGATGGGGTGCAAGGGCAAGCTCATTTCAAATGCTTGAAAAGCAGCCTGCGCACACTTGATGCGCAGGCTACCGCTGCAGTGCTTATCTTGAGCACATGCCGTTGCTGTAATCGCCCATGGCGTTGAAGCCGCTGTAGTCAACCGCGGACCCACTGGCCAGTGAGGTGTAATTAACATTCAGAGCAGCTTCTACCAAGGTAAAGGCGTCTGAAATTAAGCCGAGGATGCTGACCGCAAGCCCACCCGACAGCCTTCCTCCTTGCACTTCGTTCAATTCTTCAATGTTTAAACTTCTCATGTCATTCTCCTGGTTGTGCTGAAAAAATCGTTTCAGCGTCGATGTACAAATCAACAAAATACAAGATAAGAAATCCGGTGGCATTGGATGCAAAGTGGAGAGCACTGGACAAAAGCAATGCTTTGCCTTTGCCTATTTCTAATTTGTGCAAGTCGTATTGTTTTAAAAACACATAGAAAATAAAAAAGAGTTCGATGAACCGAACAGCGCTTGGAAAGGGGAGGTGTTGAGGCGTTCTAAAGTGGAGCGCTGCCATCACCAATGGGGTCACCACAAACAGAAGCGTTTGCTGAAATAATTTTTCATGGACAGCGGCGATTGCAACCATGAGTAAATTTTCGAAGAGAGGGGCTATCAGCAACGCTGCAAAAACAAGCAGCCACAATGAGCTTGGCCCCTTGTCGTCGGACACATCGTTGAGGTTGCAAAAAAAAAGAATCAATGCCACGTAAATAGCCTTGAGTACAACAACGCCTGCCAAGACGTTAATGAAGCCATGCCGGTTAAGGTGCGATGCTTGGAGGCGTTGAATGAAGTTCATGACGTTTTTTGTCTGGCATGAAGGGCCAAGAGTGGCTCAAAAATCCATTCCCAAATGCCCCGCACATCGTGAATGATGTCTGCCTCGAGGGTCATGCCAGGGCGAAGCAAATGTGATTCGCCAAACGCCACAACCTGTTGCGATGCCAGTGACACTTGAACTCTGTAGAGAGGCTCATTGCTTTGGGTAGAGGCTAAAAGCGCTGCGCTTTGACCATGTGGCAAGTCTTGCGCTGCGATAGGGGTGCCGCTGATGTTCAGTACGCGCCCCTTTGCGAGACCAAATTTTTGATATGGATAGGCTGCAAGTCGAAGCCAAACGTCTTGGCCAGGCTGGATGAAACCTGCTGTGCGCGTGGGTGCAAACAGGGCGGCGATCAAAATAGGATTGAGTGGGGCTTGATCGGTGGAGGGCTTAATTTGCGGCACGAAGCTGGCAATGGTTTGGCCAGCCTGAACCATGGCACCTAATGGCAAATGAATGGTGCTGATGTGTCCGGCTTGAGGCGATAACACACTGCTGTTGTTGCGTAATTGGTTTTCGGTAACCTCTTGCTGGACAGTAGCCAAGCTGCGCTGAAATTGCAGTTGATCAAGCCCCCATTGTTTTTGCAGATTGGTTAAATCGGCTTGTGCCGCAATGTGTTCGCGCGCCAAGGCCATGCCACTTCTTTTGGTATTTTCTAAGCGCGATTGTTGGTCGAGTAAATCTTCTTGTTTGTTTTGAGTTTGTATGTCGGATACAAAACCCTCTAAAGCCATGAAGGCAAAGCGCTGCATTGTTTTGTGTGCCAATTCAACTCGGCGTGAGACCAAGGCATGTTCTTGTTCAGCTTGCGAAACCTCAAGTGCCAAAGACCGAATGCGTGCGTCCAATTGAATTTCGCGTTGGTGGTGTTGTGCCGTGCGAGTGGCCTGCTCGGCCAACAAGAGTTGTTGTCTTTGCGCCAAATGTGAAGCCAGTAAGGACGATGCGCTGCCCTCGGCGCTGGTTTTGTCGGTGTTAAGCACAAACAAAACTTGGCCTTGCGCAACCCATTGACCCTCTTGCGCAAGTTGCGCCTGCAAAATACCTGGCAGGACTGCACTGAGCTCGACGGTGCCGTTGTGTGGCATGAGAACGCCTGGCACTCGGACCTTGCGCGCCACTTTGCCCCATGCGCCAAATGCCATGAATGCACCCGCCAAAACCAAGGCCACCCCAGCAATGATGCTGAAGCGTGGGTTGTGTGCCAAATGAATGCCGCCCAGCCATGAGGCTTGCTTGGCTTGAGTCACTTGTGAACGAAAAAGTGGGGTGTTCATGGTTTGTGCAAAGAAAGAACCCTCACAATACGCATTAACGAGTTGACGGTGTTTGCATTGACTTGCAAGTGCAGCGCCTTGAATCCCATTGAAACTTCACCATGCTTCAGTACCAAACCATTCCTGTGACGCCCTTTCAACAAAACTGCTCGTTGGTGTGGGACGATCAAACGCGTCAAGCCGCCGTCATTGACCCCGGTGGCGATTTGGATTTGATCTTGGCGGCAGTCGCCCAGCATCAACTCAAGTTAGAACAGATATGGTTAACACATGCGCACATTGACCATGCAGGCGGCACTGCCGTGCTAGCGCGCAATTTAGATTTACCCATTGTTGGCCCCCACACTGGCGATCAGTTTTGGATTGACCGCTTGTCAGACCAAGGGCGCATGTTTCAATTTCCTGAAGCAGAAGTGTTCACCCCCACGCGTTGGCTGCAAGATGGCGATACCGTTCAGTTGGGCGCTCACACTTTGAATGTGCGCCATTGCCCAGGCCATACGCCTGGTCATGTGGTGTTTTACTCGCCCGAGATTAAACGTGCATTTGTGGGTGATGTGTTGTTTGCAGGCAGCATTGGCCGCACGGATTTTCCGCAAGGCGATCACGACACTTTGATTGCCAGTATCACGCAACGTTTATGGCCCATGGGTGACGACACGGTGTTCATTCCTGGCCATGGCCCAGAAAGCACCTTTGGCCGTGAGCGTCGCAGCAATCCCTATGTAGGGGGTACCTGATTCATCAGTGCACCATTGAATTCAGTTGAGTTGTATGCTGCCCGGATTTTGTCGGCCTTGTTCGTAGAGGTGCGCTACTTTGGGCAAGTTGGCCTCTAATTCGTGAATGCGGTTGTTGCCACTGGGGTGTGTGGACAAGAAGCCAGGTTGGCCTTTGCCGCCGCCCGTAGCACCCAGCATTTTTTTCCAAAGTTGTACGCTGGCCTCGGGCTTAAAACCACCGCGCGCCGCAATTTCCAATCCCACCAAGTCGGCCTCGGTCTCATCGTCTCGGCTGTATTTGAGGGTTAGCAATTGCGTGCCAACGTTGGCCGCGACATCGCCCAATTGACCCAAGCCTAACAATTGCGAGGCCACAGACAAGCCCATGCTGGTGGCTTTGGATTTGGCCAAACGCTCACGCGCATGTTCGCGCAGTGCATGGGCCATTTCGTGGCCCATGATCATGCCCACCTCATCGTCGGTCAATTGCAATTGGTCTAGGATGCCTGTGTAAAAAACAATTTTTCCACCTGGCATGCACCACGCATTGAGTTGTTTGCTGCCAATCAAATTGACTTCCCATTTCCACTTGCGTGAATTGGGGTTCCATTGCGCTGTGAACGGAATTAGGCGGTTGGCAATGGCCCGCAGGCGTTTGAGTTGGGGATAGTCGTCGGGGGCCAAGGCGCCCTTGCTGTTGGCTTCACCCAAGGTTTGGCGGTATTGCATTTTGGCCGATTCTTCCAAGCTTTCCGCTGGCACCAGTTTTCTTAAACTGGATGCTTGACCCACGTCAACTTGGGCTTGGGCCGCTGAATGAACCAAAGCTGAGAACCCCAGACCTGTGCCCCAGACATGTAAGAATTTGCGGCGCGACGAAACACCCTGAAGGGCCTCCAAAGGCAGATCAGAGTGAAGAGGGTCTTGATTTGTCATGCAACGCCAACACATGCATGAATCATAGTGCCGCAAGAACAGAATTCAAGTCAAACAAGTCTAGAAATCCGTGCGCAGACTTGGATAATGCGCACATGACTGAAAAGACCACCACCGCTCCTTTCTCTTGGCTTGATTCTTGGCGCATCTATTTGCAACCGGCCAGTGTGCGCATGTTGCTTTTAGGCTTTGCAGCGGGCTTGCCTCTGCTGTTGGTGTTGGGCACCTTGAGCTTCAGACTGCGCGAGGCCGGCATTGACCGCAGCACCATCGGCTATTTGAGTTGGGTCGGCTTGGCGTACGGTTTTAAGTGGGTCTGGGCACCCCTTGTCGATCGCCTGCCCATTCCTTTTCTGACGCATCAACTGGGCCGCCGTCGCAGTTGGTTGCTGTTGGCCCAAAGCATGGTCATGTTGGGCTTGGTGGGCATGGCCGTCAGCGACCCTTCGCAGACTTTGGGGCCTGTGGTGTGGTGTGCCTTGTTGGTGGCAGTAGGTTCTGCAACGCAAGACATTGCGCTGGACGCTTTTCGAATAGAGTCAGCAGACCCCACACAACAAGCCGCGTTGGCAGCCAGCTATCAAACCGGTTATCGCTTGGCCATGATTTGGGCGGGTGCGGGCGTGTTGTGGGTGGCGGCTTGGGTTCAGGGCGACAACGCTGCAGGGTATGTGCATGCCGCCTGGCAAGCCGCTTACTTGGTCATGGCGGCCAGCATGTTGGTGGGATGTGTCACGGTGCTGATGTCAAAAGAACCTGTGCCAGCCGAGTTAGCCCCAGCTAGAAACCTAAAAGAATGGTTGCAGGGTGCATTGATTGCACCATTTGCAGATTTTCTCAAACGCTACAAATGGCAAGCCGTGCTGATTTTGAGTTTGATTGCGGTCTATCGCATCAGCGATGTGGTGATGGGCATCATGGCCAACCCTTTTTATGTCGACATGGGTTACACCAAATCAGAAGTGGCCACCGTGACCAAGGTGTACGGCGTTCTCATGACTTTGCTAGGTGCGTTCATTGGCGGTGTGATGGCGCTTCGATGGGGCGTGATGCGCATCTTGATGTTGGGTGCCGTGCTCAGTGCACTCAGCAACGTCTTGTTTGCTTGGCTTAGCGGCCATGGCCATGATGTCAATGCGTTGATTGCGGTGGTGTCGGCCGACAATTTGTCCAGTGGCATTGCTTCGGCTGCCTTCATTGCTTATTTGTCGTCGCTCACCAATGTGCAATATTCAGCCACGCAATATGCCTTGCTCAGTTCCATGATGTTGCTCTTGCCCAAGTTCATTGCAGGCTTTTCTGGTGACTTTGTCAACGCGCATGGTTATGCTGATTTCTTCAACGCGACTGCGTTGCTGGGCTTGCCGGTGTTGGTCTTGGTGGCGCTGGCTTGGCGTTATCAGCCGCCGGCGCAGAATTGATTTACCAAACTTTACCCGACCTTCAAAGATTTCCAATGCAACCAGGCTGTTGCGGGTGCATCATGTCAGTGTGAGCCAATTCTGTTGAAAGCATGACACCGCAAATTTTGATGATTGAAGATGACGAGCGCCTGGCCAAAATGGTGGGCGATTACCTGCGTCAGTCAGGGTTCGGTTTTGCGCATGCAGCCGATGGGGCGCATGGTTTAAGCGCAGTTCAGCTCACACCGCCCGACCTTGTCATTTTAGATTTGATGCTGCCCGACATGGATGGACTGCAGGTTTGTCAAAAAATTCGCAACATGGGTGGCGCACAAGCACAAACGCCCGTGCTGATGCTCACCGCCAAAGGCGATCCCATGGACCGCATCATTGGCCTAGAGTTGGGTGCTGACGATTATTTGCCCAAGCCGTTTGAGCCGCGAGAACTGTTGGCCCGTATTCGCGCTATCTTGCGTCGCAAAAATGATGCGGGGTTTTCTGGCCAAACGCGCATGCAATTTGGCAGCTTAGAAATTGACCGAGATGCTCGCACCGTCAACGTGAAAGGGCATTTGTGCGACCTTACCTCTTATCAGTTTGACCTGCTGGTGGCCATGGCCGAACGTGCAGGGCGAGTCCTCTCACGCGATCAGATCATGGAAGCCGTTAGAGGGCGTGAACTTGAAGCCTTTGACCGTTCCATTGATGTGCACATGGGCCGCATTCGCATGGCCATTGAAGACGATCACAAAACGCCAGAGCGAATTTTGACTGTGCGTGGCGTGGGCTATGTTTTTGCCAAACAACAAAAATAAAGTCACATGAATTGGCGTTCTTCTGTTTCTAAGCACCTTTACTTGCGTATTTGGTTGGCGGTGGTGGCTGGCGTGGCGGTGCTGATGTTGTTGGTGGGTTGGGCCTGGAGTTTGTCCGTAGAGCATGTGGCCCACAATGGACCGCAAGGCCTGCGCGAATTGCAAGTGCGCAATGAACAAGGCGAACTGATAACGGCCGTTCCGGGTCAGTTGCAACGCGGTGTCGGCGTGAATTTTGAGTTGACCTTGCCCGACGGTCAAAAATTCAACTTGTTGTTGCCAAGACGACCGCCTGGTTCAGGCCCTGGCCCTGGAAATGGCGTGGGCATGGCTTTGGGACCAGACAGGATGGGTGGCCCACCTCGCGGTTTAGGCAACGGGCCGCATGATGCATCACCTTGGTGGGCACGACCGCCATATGGTTTTGTGTGGATGCTGCTGTTGGTGGGTTTGGCAGTGGCCATCGGGGTCTATCCCATTGTGCGCAAATTAACGCAACGATTGGAGTCATTGCAACAAGGTGTTCAGCGTTGGGGCGAGGGCGATTTGGCGGTGCGCATGCCCGAACAAGGTCAAGATGAAGTGGCCGACTTGTCGAGGCAATTCAATGCAGCTGCGCAGCGCATTCAAAATTTGATGTCATCGCAGCAGCTGTTGCTGGCTTCACAAAAGTCTTTGCTGGCCAATGCCTCTCATGAATTGCGGTCACCCCTTACCCGCATTCGCATGGGCTTGGAGTTCATGGGGGCCACAGACAACGAATCGGTCAAACAAGAGATCGCTCGCAACATTGCCGAGCTTGACCAACTCATTGATGAAATTTTGTTGGCCAGTCGACTCGATGCGCAAGAAGCCGACATGGGCACAGTAGAGGCCGTTGATGTGTTGGGCTTGTGTGCCGAAGAGTGTGCACGTGTCGGTGCTGTTTTAGAGGTGCAAACGGGCGTGCAAACACTGCAGACAAAAGGCGTGGTAAAGCTGATGCGCCGCCTGATTCGCAATCTTTTGGAAAATGCAGGCCGATATGGCGCCATTCAAGGCCCAGAAGATGTGCATGTGATGGCTTCGATGGAGGGCCATCAGGTTTGTATCACTGTGTGTGACAAAGGTCCTGGCGTGCCCCTTCAATTTCGCGAGAAAATTTTTGAGCCGTTTTTCCGCTTGCCTGGTGCCAGTGAACGTGCAGGCAGTGTGGGCTTGGGTTTGGCCTTGGTCAAATCGATTGCCGAGCGGCATCAGGGCCGAGTCACTTGCGAGGACCGCACCGGCGGCGGCGCTTGTTTTATCGTGCGTTTGCCGCAGCTCTGATGGCCAGGCGCTGCGCCTTCAGTGCAGGGCGATCAGGCGCGCCCTACGTTGTTGCTTAAATGATCTTTGTCGTAGTGCAATGCGGCATAGCGGAAGAAGGCTTCCAAGGCCACAAACAAGCAATACAAAAAGCCGGCGCCGCCACACAAAAATCCCAAGCGAAAAATGTACAAGCGAATGAACATGGACAGACCCGATGCCACACCCCGAATGACGCCACCTTCTTTGCCTGCTTGTGCGCGTTTGCTGGCGCCCAACATGACGTACTGCGTCAGTTTTTCCAAACTGCCACGCACTGTTTCGCGTGAGTGATGCAACAATTTGGCAGAGATGACTTTGCGGGGAACCGGCGCTGCGGGGTTTTCATTGTGCAAAATGGCTTGCTCGTGCACTGCGCCGACGTATTCTTTGAGCATGTCACGACGAAACAAGCGCTCGACCTTCGAGCGAGAAATGTAGTATTTCAATTCATGGCCATAGGCCACCATGCGCCATTGAATTTGCCAGACCGCTTTGGCGTTGGATTGCACCAGGGCTTGCAGTTCTTCTTGTAAAGCCGGCGTGATGAGCTCGTCGGCGTCCAAGAAAAAAATGTAATCGCATTTGGCGTGTGCAATGAGTCGGTTGCGTTGTACCGCAAAGCCTTGCCAGTCGGGGTATTCAAAAACCTCTGCGCCAGCTTGGCGCGACAAGGCAACGGTGTTGTCGGTGCTGCCGCTGTCGACCACCAACACCTGATCGGCAAACGCGGCACTGGCCAAGCAGGCTTCGATGCGGTGCGCTTCGTTTTTGGTAAGGACCGCAATGGTCAGCGTAGGCACCGCCATGGGCGTACAGCTTGAATCAGTGGCCGTGGCCGACTGTTTCACCTGCTTTGAGTTGGTACACCGTGCCGCAATAAGGGCACTTGGCATGACCTTCGCGGGCCACATCCAAGTAGACCTTGGGGTGCGTGTTCCAAATTTTCATGTCAGCTTTGGGGCTGGGGCAAAAGACACCGCCTTGTGGGTTCAGGTCTTTGGCCAGGAGTTCTACAGCTTGGCTCATGGTTTGCTCCTTCTTAGACGGGTGTCAACCAATGCGCGTATTTGGGGTTCCTGCCATTCACGATGTCAAAGAACGCTGTTTGAATTTTCTCTGTGATGGGGCCACGGCTGCCAGCACCAATTTCAATGCGATCGAGTTCGCGGATGGGTGTGACTTCAGCCGCTGTGCCGGTAAAGAAGGCTTCGTCGCAAATGTAGACTTCGTCGCGAGTGATGCGCTTTTGCACAATCTCGAGTCCCAAATCTTTGGCGATGTGGAACACGGTGTTGCGTGTGATGCCGTTCAAGGCGCCAGCCGACAAGTCGGGGGTGTAGATCACACCGTCTTTGATGACGAACAAGTTTTCGCCAGCACCTTCAGACACGAAGCCTGAGGTATCGAGCAACAATGCTTCGTCGTAACCCTCGTCGGTGGCTTCCATATTGGCCAAGATGGAGTTGGTGTAGTTGCTGACCGCTTTGGCCTGCGTCATGGTGATGTTGACGTGATGGCGTGTGAAGCTGGAGGTTTTGACGCGAATGCCGCGCTTCATGCCCTCTTCGCCCAAATAAGCACCCCAAGTCCATGCGGCCACCATCAGGTGAATGGTGTTGCCCTTGGGGCTGACGCCCAACTTTTGCGAGCCAATCCATGTGAGGGGGCGGATGTAGCCACTCTCCAAATTGTTTTCGCGCACCACTGCTCGTTGCGCTTCATTCACTTCTTCTTTGGTGAAAGGCAACTTCATGCGCAAAATTTTGGCGCTGTTGAAGAGTCTGTCGGTGTGCTCTTGCAAACGGAAAATAGCTGTACCGTTGACAGTTTTGTAAGCGCGAACGCCTTCGAAAGCACCGCAGCCATAGTGCAGGGTGTGGGTTAAGACGTGGATCTTGGCATCGCGCCACTCGACCATTTTGCCGTCCATCCAGATTTTGCCGTCACGGTCTTCCATTGAGGGGGTTGCGGTGCTCATTGTTTTGTCCTTTGTTGCCAGATTCGCAAAAGTCTTATTTTACGAGGCTTATGCACTTATTTTGAATGGCCAAGCTGATGAGCTTGTTGGGTGCTTTCATTGAGGGGGGGTGCCACGGGCTCGGTGACCGATTCGTCGGTTTCTACGGCAGGCCGTGTCATCTCCCAGGACGCCAATTTGCCACTGTTAAAGGTGCAAATGACAAAAGAGTCACCAGAATCCGTCCACTTGTAGATTTCTGGCTGGGCATTTTCGGCAGACAGACGCTCGCCCAACGACTTGGTCATGGCGATCACGTGCATCAGGTTGACACCTTTTTTGAGCTTGGCATTGAGCATCACGGCGCTGGCGACATGACCTATGGGGCGGTTGCCAGCACGGCTGAGCACAGTCACCATGCGGGTGAAATGCAACAAGATCCACATCACCACAGCGCCTGTGGCGATGGCCACGCCAGCCCATTGGTATTGTTGCCAAGCGCCTGCAACAAAAAGGACAACCCCAATCGGGATCAAAAATCTGGATAAGTTCATGTCCCGATCTTAAAGTCCACGGACGCAGTTCATGGCGTCTTCGATGCGGTCAACCGGATAAATCGTGAGGCCTTCAAAGTTCTTGTCGTTCTTTTTGGGGGCATTGGCTTTGGGCACCACGGCCACGGTAAAGCCCAATTTGGCAGCCTCTTTGAGACGTTCTTGGCCGCGCGGTGCAGGCCTGACTTCGCCCGCCAAGCCGACCTCACCAAAGGCAATGAAGCCCTTGGGTAAAGGCTTGCCACGGAGTGATGAAGTGATTGCTAACATTACTGCCAAGTCAGCAGCAGGCTCACTGATTCGAACACCGCCCACGGCATTGACGAACACGTCTTGGTCCATGCAGGCCACACCCGCATGGCGGTGCAAGACGGCCAAGAGCATGGCCAAACGGTCTCTTTCTAGGCCCACCGACAGCCTGCGCGGGCTGGGGCCGCCGCTGTCGACCAAGGCTTGAATTTCTACCAACAAAGGCCGCGTGCCTTCCAGTGTGACCATGACGCAACTTCCCGCGACAGGCTCTGAATGTTGCGATAAAAAGATGGCGCTAGGGTTGGAAACGCCCTTCAAACCTTTTTCGGTCATGGCAAAAACGCCAATTTCATTGACCGCACCAAAGCGGTTTTTGATGGCCCGAATGAGCCTGAAGCTACTGTGCGTGTCGCCTTCAAAGTACAGCACCGTGTCGACCATGTGCTCTAAAACACGCGGGCCAGCCAAGGCCCCTTCTTTGGTGACATGGCCCACCAAGACGATGGCTGTGCCTGTGGCTTTGGCAGCTCTGGTGAGGTGAGCTGCACATTCTCTGACCTGTGCCACCGAGCCTGGCGCCGAGGTGAGTTGGTCTGAGTAAACCGTTTGAATGGAGTCGATGACGGCAATGTGGGGCCGCTCGGTTTGCAAGGTGGCCAGTATTTTTTCAAGTTGAATTTCGGCCAAGACCTGGACTTGGCTGTGGTCCAAGCCCAATCGTCTGGAACGCAGGGCCACTTGGGCGCCGCTTTCTTCGCCTGTGACGTACAAGGTGTTCATGCCCTTGCGCTGCAAAGCGTCGAGGGCTTGTAAAAGCAAGGTGGACTTGCCGATGCCAGGATCGCCGCCAATGAGCACCACGCCGCCTTCCACCACGCCGCCGCCCAAAGCGCGGTCGAGTTCTTCGATGCCACTGGGGGTGCGATCAACGTCTGTGGCTTCGATGTCGCCCAGCTTGGTGAGTTCGGAGGTTTTGGCCAAGGCCTGAAATTGGCTGGTGTATCGGTTTTTGGCGCTACCGCCTGCATCGAGGGTACTTTCAATGAGGGTGTTCCAAGCGCCGCAAGCGGGGCATTTGCCCAACCAGCGTGGTGTGGTACCACCGCAATCGGTGCAGGTGAAAATGGTTTTGTCTTTGGCCATGCTGCTAGCCTAACGCTCTGGAAAGACCCAACGGGCAAAGGGTTTGCATCAAGTCCACCCTTGCAAGAGTTTGTGGGTGATGGCAGCTGCGGGCAAGGCTTCGCAATCGGAGGCGTTTTGGCCGGACCACAAAGGTGAATAGTCAATTGAACCCAGGGCTTCAGCTGCAGCGCGCAGCGGTGCAACAGCAGCTGTGGCCAAAGGAAAGTCGGGCGCATCTGAGCTCAGGGGCCCATGGTCTTGCATGAACTTGTTCACAATGCCTCTGGCGGGCCGGCCGCTGAACAGGTTGGTCAAAGCCGTATTTTGGGCAGCATCTGACATCAAGGCGTGCCGATGCAAGGCGCTGGTGGTGGCTTCGTGGCTGGTTAAAAACGCGGTGCCCACTTGAACTGCGCTAGCGCCCAAGGCCTTGGCAGCGCAGACAGCGGCAGCACTGGAAATACCGCCTGCCGCAATCACGGGCAACTTCACTGCTTTGAGGACTTGAGGCAACAAAGCCAAGGTGCCGACTTGGGTATTCAGATCGTTTGTGAGAAACATGCCGCGATGGCCGCCCGCTTCTAGCCCCTGTGCAATGAGGGCATCCGCACCGTGTTGTTCTAGCCATTGGGCTTCCTGCACCGTGGTGGCGGAGGACCAAATTTGAATGCCCCATGCTTTCAATTGCTGCACCCACTCAGTTTTGGGCAGCCCAAAGTGAAAGCTGACAACGGCAGGTTTAAAGTGGCCCATGAGCTTCAAGCTTTCTTCGCTGAAAGGTGCGCGACCAGGGCTGGAGCCCACAGACTGGGGGTCGATGCCGTGAGCCAGATAAGCCGATGTGAGCATGCTGCGCCAAGCAGATTCTTTGTCTGCTTGAGCGGGGGGTGGCGCATGGCAGAAAAAATTGACATTGACTGGCAACGCATCGCCCCAGATCGATTTTTGGGGCGTGCCTTCGATTGACTTTTGAAATGCGATCAGTTCATTTTGCAGTTGCTCTGCCGTCAGCATGGCGGCTGGGATGCTGCCCATACCGCCGGCTTTGAAGACTGCCGCAGCGAGCGTATGGTTTTGCGATCCGGCCATGGGCGCTTGGACCAATCGAATGGGATGGGCATCGAAAAAAGTGGTGTGCATGGCGCAATTATTCACTTTGCACAGGCTCATGGTGCAAGCCCATGCTTCAATTTTTGCCACAGGATCGGGTTAACCCGATTTTGCAATACCTGATAATTCATTTAACATGTTAAATAAATTCAAGTGCAATGAAACAACAAGCTTTTGTCCACCGTAATTTGCCACGTCTGCTGTTGCAAGCACGCGAGGCAGTGATGACGCACACCCGGCCCAGTTTGCGAGAGCATGGGCTGTCAGACCAGCAATGGCGTGTGTTGCGTGTGTTGGGCGAGCATGCCAACAGCGCTGAGGATGCAGTCGGCGTCGAAACGGGTCGTGTGGCGCGTGAAGCGTTTTTACTGGGCCCAAGTTTGACAGGGGTGCTGACACGCATGGAACGAGATGGCCTGATAGAGCGCAGCCGTTGCCCCCATGATGCAAGGCGCACGGTGGTCCGTGCAAGTGCTTTGGGCTTGTCCAAGGTGGCCAAGTTGTCGGAGGCCATTGAGGCGCACTACGCTTGGATGGAAAGTGAACTGGGCAAACAGAAGTTGGCGCAGTTGTATCAGTTGTTAGATGCCGTGATTCAGTTGGAGACCTCGCCAATGGAAGAGGCGGTAGCAGAAATGGAATGAACAAGATGAATTCAAGCCTTCATGGCGACGCACACTTTTGGCCGCAAGGCACCGTGTACGGCGCACTGTTGAATTTTCAACAAGAGTGGAATTTAAGAGCCCCGCAAATGCCTGAGGCACCTCACAAAGGCGCGCCTAAAGCACCCGTGCTGTTCATCAAAACAGCCAACACTTACACGGGCTCTGGTCGCAGCATTGCCATCCCCGCTTCAGTGACAGACGTCGACATTGGCGCCAATTTGGCATGGGTCTTTGGCGCAGATGCCAAGCCCATTGCCTGTGTGTTGGTGAACGATGTGTCTATTCCGCATGAAAGTTATTACAGACCGCCAGTGAAATTTAAATGTGTCGATGGCTTTTTGGGGGTGGGTGCAAAAGCGCGTCAGCTGGATGGGGTCAATACCGATTCGGTGGTGCTCACAATCAAGGTGAATGGCCAAGAAGTGCAACGCGTCAATTACGCAGACACGGTTCGAAAATCACAAACCCTCTTGACCGACATTTCCGAGTTCATGACGTTTCAAGAAGGCGACATGTTGCTGCTGGGCAGCGACTGCTTGCCTGATGGCAAACGCCCTCGCGCCAAGGTGGGTGATGTGGTGGAAATTTCTGCTGAAGGCTTTGACACCTTGGTGAACTCGTTCGTA
Source organism: Pseudomonadota bacterium (assembly GCA_041172085.1). Taxonomy (GTDB): domain Bacteria; phylum Pseudomonadota; class Gammaproteobacteria; order Burkholderiales; family Burkholderiaceae_C; genus Limnohabitans_A. The sequence continues at coordinate 19,514 of JBEDKQ010000003.1, forward strand.
GGAGGTGCCGCATGAAACACGCACGCATTGCATGGGCTGGCGCCATTCATGAAGCCATTGAATCTGATGGGGAGTTGTTGCTCACGCGAAGCCCCTGGTCTGGCAAACGCTTGAAGTTTGACGAGGTGGTGTGGTTGCCGCCGTTGGCCCCTGTCCCGCTAGCCAGAACCGTCTTGGCCTTGGGTTTGAATTATGCAGACCATGCCAAGGAGCTGGCGTTCAAGGCGCCAGAAGAGCCCTTGGTGTTTGTCAAAGGTGAAGCTTCCTTGATCGGTCACAAGGCCATCACCCGCAGGCCACAAGGCGTGATGTACATGCACTATGAGTGCGAATTGGCCGTGGTCATTGGCCGCACTGCCAAGCATGTAAAAAAAGAGAATGCCTACGACTATGTGGGTGGGTACACCGTGGCCAACGACTACGCCATTCGTGACTATTTAGAAAACTGGTACCGCCCCAATTTCCGGGTGAAGAATCGCGATACCTGTACGCCCATCGGCCCTTGGCTGGTGGATGCCAAAGACATCCATGACAAGTACGGCAGCCCTCAAAATTTGAGTTTGCAAACCACAGTCAATGGCAAGGTGACGCAAAGCGGCCACACGCGCGACATGATTTTTGATGTGCCCACGCTGATTGAGTACTTAAGCGCCTTCATGACTTTGCAACCAGGCGATTTGATTTTGACGGGCACGCCAGATGGCGTCGTGAATTGCAATGTGGGCGATGTCATTGTCACCAGCATTGAAGGTGTGGGTGAGCTGATCAACACCTTGGGTGAATAAAGACCATTCAAGCCTGGAACACAACATAGGAATAAATAAATGCGCATTGACCATTTGATTGACGGCAAAGCCGTTGCCAGCTCACAAACTTTTGAAACTCGCGACCCTGCCACGCAAGAAGTTTTGGCCGAAGTGTCTTCGGGCGGTGCCGATGAAGTGAACCAAGCTGTGGCTTCGGCCAAAGCAGCGTTTCCAAAGTGGGCTGGCACGCCCGCCACAGAGCGCGCCAAGATCATGCGCAAGTTGGGCGAACTCATCACCAAGCATGTGCCCCAAATTGCAGAAACCGAAACACGCGATTGCGGTCAAACCATTTCGCAAACCGGCAAACAACTGGTGCCGCGCGCTGCCGATAATTTTTCTTACTTCGCAGAAATGTGCACGCGTGTGGATGGCCACACCTACCCTACGCCCACCCATTTGAATTACACGCTGTTTCATCCTGTGGGTGTTTGCGCGCTGATCAGTCCTTGGAATGTGCCGTTCATGACGGCCACTTGGAAAGTGGCGCCTTGTTTGGCTTTTGGCAACACTGCGGTTTTAAAGATGAGCGAGTTGTCACCTATGTCGGCCGCACGTTTAGGTGAGTTGGCTTTGGAGGCCGGTGTGCCACCCGGTGTGTTGAATTTGGTCCACGGCTATGGCCGTGATGCGGGCGAGCCTTTGGTATCGCACCCTGATGTGCGCGCCATTTCTTTTACAGGCTCCACCGCCACAGGCAATCGCATTGTGCAAAGTGCAGGCCTTAAAAAGTTCAGCATGGAGTTGGGTGGAAAGTCACCCTTCGTGATTTTTGAAGATGCCGATCTGCCTCGCGCATTGGATGCTGCGGTGTTCATGATCTTCAGCAACAACGGCGAGCGTTGCACCGCTGGCAGTCGCATCTTGGTGCAGCAAAGCATTTATGCCGACTTTGTGCAAAAGTTCACGGAGCGCGCAAAGCGCATTTCAGTGGGCGATCCCTTGGACGAAAACACCATCGTCGGCCCCATGATCAGCCAAGCGCATTTGGCCAAAGTCAAAAGCTACATTGAGTTGGGTCCGAAAGAAGGTGCCACGATGTTGTGCGGTGGATTGGACAAGCCTTCGTATGCCGCAGAGTTACCAGACCGCGTGAAGAACGGTAACTTTGTGTGGCCCACCGTGTTTGCCGATGTCGACAATCGCATGAAGATTGCGCAAGACGAAATCTTTGGTCCTGTGGCCTGCATCATTCCTTTCCGCGACGAAGCGCATGCCATTGAATTGGCCAACGACATTCAATATGGTTTGTCCAGTTATGTCTGGACCGAAAACATTGGTCGAGCGCACCGTGTGGCGGCGGCGGTAGAGGCTGGCATGTGTTTTGTGAACAGCCAAAACGTACGCGATTTGCGACAACCCTTTGGAGGCACCAAGGCCAGCGGCACGGGCCGCGAAGGCGGTACTTGGAGTTACGAAGTATTTTGCGAACCTAAAAACGTGGCGGTGTCGATGGGCTCGCACCACATACCTCACTGGGGAGTCTGAAAATGGGACAAGTCTCACTCGCTGCCAAAATCACGCACGTGCCGTCCATGTATTTGAGCGAGTTGGACGGTCCGCAAAAAGGTACGCGACAAGCCGCTATCGATGGCCATCATGAAATTGACCGGCGTTGCCGTGCGTTGGGTGTCGACACCATCGTGGTGTTTGACACACACTGGTTGGTGAACTCGGCGTACCACTTGAACAATGCGGTGCATTTCAAAGGCAACTACACCAGCAACGAGTTGCCGCACTTCATCAGCAACATGCCCTATGAGTACGACGGCAATCCAGCGCTAGGGCATATCTTGGCAAAGGCTTGCAATGAAGCCGGCGTCACCACCTTGGCGCATGAGCACACCAGTTTGGCTTTGGAATACGGCACCTTGGTGCCCATGCGCTACATGAACACCGACCGGCACTACAAAGTGATTTCGGTGTCTGCACTGTGCATGGTGCATTCCTTGGCCGAAAGCGCGCAGTTGGGTTGGGCCATGCGCCGTGCCGTGGAGCAACACTACGACGGCAAGGTGGCCTTCTTTGCAAGCGGTTCTTTGTCGCATCGCTTTGCGCAGAATGGTTTGGCGCCGGAGTACGCCAACAAAATGTGGAGTCCGTTTTTAGAGCAGTTAGACCACAGCGTTGTGGAAATGTGGCAGCGCGGTGATTGGAAAACCTTCTGTGCCATGTTGCCCGAGTACGCCGCAAAAGGCCATGGCGAAGGCTTCATGCACGACACCGCGATGTTGTTGGGTCTGTTGGGTTGGGACCAGTATCAAGGTCAAGCCGAAGTCGTCACCCCTTATTTTCCAAGCTCGGGCACAGGGCAAATCAATGTGGTGTTTCCAGTGACTGAAGTCAAAGACGAAGCAGGACATGCCATCACCTGTCTTAGTCTCAAAAGCTTGAAAGATCCTTCTGCTGTGTATGCAGCAGGTGCAAGCCGTTTGTAATTTATTTCGAAAGCCTCAACATGCCGCATTTGGTCATTCTTTATACAGGCCAGTTGGACGCAGAAACCAACATGAAAGTTTTATGCCGTGATTTGGCCGATGCCATGCTCACCGTTGTAGATGAAGCCGGCAAACAAGTTTTTCCCACGGGCGGTACGCGCGTGCTGGCCTATCCTGCACCGCACTATGCCGTGGCCGATGGTGGCGCTGCAGGACGCAAAGCTGCGCAGTTTGACAACCACCCGCAGGGCGGCTCTGAAGATTACGCATTTGTCTATCTGAATGTACGCATGGGCAAAGGCCGCAGTGAAGCGACGCAAAAACTTGCAGGCGACACCTTGGTTGAGGTCACGAAAAAACATTTCGCCGATCTCTTTGCCAAACGACACATTGGCATCACTTTGCAAATTGATGTGGGCCCCGAAGTGTTTGACAACAAGCACAGCAACATCCATCCATTGTTTGCGGCTCTTTGAAAGAACGGTATGTTTGATTCACAACGCATTGCAGAATTGGCTGCTGAATTGCAACAAGCGCAAACCACGCGCAAGCAAGTCGAGCATTTTTCAAAACGCTTTCCGGGCATGAGCATTGAAGATGGTTACCGTGTGAGCCGTGCCTGGGTGGCTTTGCAATTGGCACAAGGACGACATGTGATCGGCCACAAAATTGGCCTTACATCGCGTGCCATGCAGCAAGCCAGCCAAATTGACGAACCCGATTACGGTACCTTGCTCGACAACATGTTGTACACCTGCACGCCTGGCAAAGTGCTAGACATTGCCATTACCGACTTTGTGGTGCCGCGTGTAGAAGTGGAGTTGGCATTTGTCTTGAAAAAAGATTTGCAAGGCCCTCACGTCACTGTTGAAGAAGTGTTGGCTGCTACCGAGTACGTGACACCTGCCATCGAAATCATCGATTCACGCATTGAACAATTTGACCGTCACACCAAAGTAATGCGCAAAGTGTTTGACACCATCAGCGACAACGCGGCCAATGCGGGCATTGTGGTGGGCGCAGAAAAGGTCGACCCGCTCACCACCAACTTGCCTTGGTGCGGTGCCATCCTCAAGCTCAATGGTGTGGTGGAAGAAACAGGTCTAGCGGCTGGCGTGCAAGGCCACCCTGCTGTTGGCATTGCCTGGTTGGCCAACAAGCTAGCGCCTTGGGGAGAGCACCTGAAAGCCGGACAAATTGTGTTGGCCGGTTCCTTCACCAAACCCGTGCCCGCCAAAGTGGGCGATGTGTTCGACGCAGACTATGGCCCCTTGGGTCGTCTGCAATTTAAATTCAACTGAAAGAAGCCTCATGAAAACTCCTGTCAATCGTTTCAAAAAAGCCATTTCTCAAAAGCAAGCGCAAATTGGCTTGTGGGTGGGCTTGGCCAACAGTTACAGCGCAGAGATCTGCGCCATGGCCGGCTTCGATTGGTTGCTGATCGACGGCGAACATGCGCCCAACAATTTGCAAAGCATTCAGCAGCAGCTGCAAACCATCGCAGCCTATCCCGTGAACAATGCCATTGCGCGTGTCCCGGTGGGTGAGGCGGCATTGATCAAGCAATATTTGGATTTGGGTGCAGAAACTTTGCTCATTCCCATGGTGGACACGCCCGAGCAAGCCGCGCAGTTGGTGCAGGCCATGCGGTATCCACAAAACGATGGCAAGGGCGGTATCCGCGGCATGGGGGGTGCACGTGCTTCGCGTTGGGGCATGTTCCCCAACTACACCAAAGAAGCCAACGATCAAGTTTGTTTGTTGGTTCAGGCCGAAACACGTGAGGCTTTGAAAAATCTCGATGCCATTGCCAACACCCCTGGCGTGGATGGTGTTTTCATTGGTCCCGCAGACTTATCAGCTTCTTTGGGCCATGTGGGTGACCCCAACCATCCTGAAGTGCAAGCGGCCATTGAAGACGCCATTGCACGCATTTTGAAAGCAGGCAAAGCGCCTGGCATCTTGACGTCAGATGAAGCACAGGCCAAACATTATTTGGAATTGGGTGCCTTGTTTGTCGCAGTAGGTTTGGACACCCAAATTTTGGTACGCCAAACTGCAGCCTTGGTTAAAAAATTCAAACCCAACGCAGGCATTGAGTTGCCCACTTCAGGACAGGTGTATTGACCATGTTGACACACCAACTTCCGCCCGTTCGGTCCTTGCTGCATGAGGTGCATCCCAAAGAGTGGGAGGCGCGTGTTCAGTTGGCGGCGTGCTACCGCGTGTTTGCATTCTTGGGTTGGACAGAGATGATTTACAACCACATCACCTTGCGCTTGCCGCAAGAAGTGAGCGGTTCCGAAAAACATTTCTTGATCAATCCCTTTGGCCTGCATTACAGCGAAGTCACAGCCAGTAATTTGGTCAAGATTGACATCCAAGGCAAGGTTTTGGATGGCTCGCCCTATCCTGTGAACCCTGCAGGTTTTACAGTGCATGCCGCCATTCATGATGGCCTGCCTGCTGCACATTGCGTGATGCACACCCACACCACAGCGGGCATCTCGGTGGCTTGTTTAAAAGACGGTTTGCAACAAACCAACTTTTACACAGCGCAATTGCACGACATGATTGCGTACCATGACTTCGAAGGCATCACCATTCACAGTGAAGAAGCGCCGCGTTTGCTCAGAAGCATTGGCAACAAACAAGCGGTCATTTTGCGCAACCACGGTTTGTTGTCTTGGGGCGCCACACTGCCGCAAACTTTTGCCATTTTGTGGACCTTGCAACGAGCCTGCGAAATTCAATTGGCCACGTTCAGCATGGGCGGCCCTCAAGCCGTCATCCCGGTCAGCGAAGACATCGCCGCCAAATGCACGCGAGATGCATTGCAATTCAATCCCAATCATGGTGCCGGTACGGATGTACTCGACGCCCTCATCAGGCAAGTGGACCGCAGCCTGGTGCGCCCCGAAGAAAGTTATCGTTTATGAAAGTTTGCATATACGGCGCTGGCGCCATTGGCGGTTGGATTGGTGTGCACTTGGCACAAACAGGCCATGAGGTGAGCGTGGTGGCGCGTGGTGCCACTTTAGAAGCCTTGCAAAAAAATGGGCTTCAGTGTGTGCAATCCCAATCTGCTGACGCACTGACCAAGGCCGAAGTCAAAGTGTCTGCCAATCCTGCAGATTTAGGGCTGCAAGATTTGGTCATTGTGGCGGTCAAGGCGCCCGCCATGCCAGACGTTGCAAAAGGCATTGAACCTTTGCTGGGCCCCAACACCATGGCCATGACGGCCATGAACGGCGTGCCTTGGTGGTTCTTCCAAGGCTTCGGTGGCAAATTGCAGGACACTGCGCTCAACACCATTGATCCAGACGGGCGCATTGCCAAAGCCATTCCCGCGCATCATGTGGTGGGCTGTGTGGTGCATTCCAGTTGTTCACTCGATGCACCGGGTGTGGTGCGCCATCACTTTGGACAAGGCTTAATTTTGGGCGAGCCTGCTGCACAAAATGGCGAGGTCAGCACACGCGTGCAACAGTTGGTGGCCGATTTGCAGGCGGCAGGTTTCAATGCCAGTGCCTCCGCTCAAATTCAAAAAGATGTTTGGTACAAGCTGTGGGGCAACATGACGGTGAACCCCATCAGTGCCCTCACTGGCGCCACCACAGACCTCATTTTGAAAGACGATTTGGTGCGCGACTTTGTCTCGAAAGTGATGTTGGAGGCCAAAGCCATTGGCGAAAAAATTGGCATTCCAATTGCCCAAACACCCGAAGACAGGCATGCGGTCACCCTGAAGTTGGGCGCCTTCAAAACATCCATGTTGCAGGACGTTGAAGCCGGTAAAACGGTGGAGTTGGATGCACTGGTCAGTGGCGTTCAAGAGTTGGGCCAATTGACGCAAGTCAGCACGCCATACACCGATGCGCTGTTGGGCCTCAGCCGATTGCATGCCCGTGTTCGCGGACTCTATCCCGCACAATGAGCGCATGACTGAAAAATCCAAAGCCCTGTCCATCACAGCCTTTGCCACCCTCTTGTTGGTGGCTTTCATGATGGGCGCCAACCATGTGGCAGCGCGCTTTGCCTTTAACCATGGTGTTGATGTGATCACTGCGGTGAGCTTTCGAAGTGCGGTGACGGCTTTGGTGGTGGGTTTGATTTTGTGGCAACAAAAAGTTCAAATCCGACTTGAACCGCGGCACAAAAAATACTTGCCCCTGATCGGTCTGATCATTGCCGTTCAGAGCGTGTGCTTGTATTCATCTGTGGCCCGATTGCCTGTGGCCTTGGCCTTGCTGGCTTTCAATACCTACCCCTTGTCCACGGCATTTTGGGCGCGCGTGCTGTACAAACACCAACCCGAAAAAGCTGTTCTCTGGAGCATGCCCTTGATCTTGGTGGGTTTGGCTTTGGCCTTGGATGTGATGGGTGCCGCCTCTGGTTTGGGCGCGTCTGATCATTGGGCGCAAATTGGCAGCGGCGTGGCGTTTGCACTGGCAGCTTCGGCCACTTTTGGTTTGGCACTGGTGTATACCCAACACGAAACAGCTGGTTTGGACGGTCGCGTAAGAACCTTCTCTTCGATGTCTTTGGTGGGTGTGTTGGCTGTTGCAGCGGCATTCAGCCAAGGCGGGTTCCATTTGCCCAATGCCACAGCGGGTTGGTGGGGCTTGGGCATGTTGACTTTTTTGTATGGCACGGCCTTCACCATTTTGTTCACCGTGTTGCCCCGTTTGGGCGTAGTGGGCAACTCGGCCATCATGAACGTTGAGCCTGTGTTTGCCTTGACGCTAGCGTGGGCCTTGCTCGATCAGGCCATTGCACCTATACAGTTGGTGGGTGCTGCCTTGGTGGTTGGCACTGTGATATGGCTAGGACTGCGCAAACGTTAAGGCCTAAGCCTGCGAGGGCTACAAAACTGCGAGCTTGGCACGGCCTTTCAATAGACCCTTCAGTCCATGCCTTTTTTCAAATTCAGTGCTGTGTCGTAAAGCACATTTTTGGAAGCGCCGGTGATGTCGCTGGCTAACTTCACGGCCGTTTTCAACGGCAACTCGGTCAGCAACAGTTTGAGCGTGCGCAAACTGGTGGCATCCAAGGCGTCTGTGTTGTCTTGATTGGGTTTGTCGATTGCATGAATGACCAAGGCAAATTCACCGCGCACATGGTCAGCTTTCTCTGCAAACCAAGCGGGCAGTTTTTGCGCCTCAAGGGTGTGTACCGTTTCAAATTGTTTGGTCAACTCACGGCCCACGGTGATCAAGCGTGAACCCAACATGGACAGTGCTTGCGCCAAGGCTTCAATGCGATGCGGTGCTTCTAGCAACACCACAGCACGTGATTCACCTTGCAGCGTTTCAACAGCGCGCTGTCGCTCAGCCGCCTTGGACGACAAAAATCCGATGAACACGAAGCCTCCTTCGCCCGTCATGCCAGCGGCACTGAGCAGCGTGGTGACGCTGCTGGCCCCTGGCAGCGGCATCACTCTATAACCTGCCGCTGCCACCGCAGCCACCAAGCGTGCGCCGGGATCGCTGATGGCAGGGGTGCCGGCATCGCTCACATAGGCCACTCGTTGGCCTTGCGCCAAGCGGGCAATCACTTGCTCGGCGGCTTCGGCTTCATTGTGTTGATGCACTGCAAGCAGTTGGGCATGGCTGCGATCTAAGCCATAGGTGCGCAGCAGTTGTTGGGTGTGCCGCGTGTCTTCACAGGCCAGGGTATCGGCCCTTTCAATGACATACAAAGCGCGCAAAGTGATGTCTGACAGATTGCCAATGGGGGTGGCCACCACATAAAGTGTGCTGTCGGGGTGGTTTTGCGGGCCGACTGCCTCACGGGCTGCTTGGAAGGCATGGCTGTAAATCGACGTCAATGGAGTTCCTCGGTCCTACAAATCAAAGCAGTATGCAAACAAGCAGAGTTCAAACAAGTAGAGTTCAAACAAGCAAGCAGTCTGGCGATGCCGCAGAAGATGCGGCACTTCACTTTTTACAACAACAGGGCTTGCGCTTGCTCCAGCGCAATTATCGAACGCCAGGCCGGGGTGGTGGCGAAATTGACCTCATTTTGCAAGAAACTGACGGCACCTTGGTGTTTGTCGAGGTGCGAAAGCGCGCTCAGCGCCAATTTGGGGGTGCCTTGGCCAGCGTCAGCCGCACCAAACAGCGGCGCATCATCTTTGCGGCACGATACTATTTATGGCGCTTTCAGCGCCTGCCACCTGCCCGCTTCGATGTCGTGGCATGGGAGCCTGAGGGCCTGATTTGGCAAAGGGCGGCATTTGATGCTGGTGTTGGGGCATAAATCGAAGGCCTTGCCACCACCTGCGGGTATCATGCGCATCATGTTAGACCTGCGCATTCAGCAACATTTCATTGACAGTGCCGACCTTCAATACCAGGCCGCCGAAACGCTGGCCAAGCCCTTGGACGCGGGCGTTCAAGCGCTCATGGCGTGTGTCACCAGTGGCGGCAAGGTGATGGTCTGCGGCGAGGGCAGTTCAGCTGCATTGGCGCATTACTTTGCCAGCCTGTTTGTTGGTGGCTTCGAGCGCGAGCGCCCAGAATTGGCCGCTATTGCCTTGCGCCATGAAGGTTTGGGCGATCCCGCCTACGCTGGGTTAGCGCGCCAGGTGCGGGCTTTGGGGCAGGCGGGAGACGTCTTGTTGTTGCTCACAGCGCATGGCGAAGAAGAAGGCTTGATGCGAGCATTGCATGCGGCACACGAGCGTGACATGACCGTCATTGCCCTTACCGGCAAAGGCGGCGGCGCAGTGGCCAAGGCTTTGCGTGAAACTGACGTGCATGTGGGCATTCCGCACGACCGTGCTGCCAGAATTCGTGAAGTGCAGCAATTGGCTTTGCATTGCTTGTGCGATGGCGTCGACGCGCAACTCATGGGCGATCAAGATACCCTTTCTTAATGTTCCCCCTCCATTCACATTTGAATCCGACCCGCTTAAAATACCATCAGATTCTTTAAGGACGAAGCAAGTGAAACTCAATCTCAAACGTTGGATGCTGACAGGTTTGGCCGTCAGTGCCGTGGTCAGCAGCCTGTCGGCTTGCGCACCTTTGGTGGTGGGCAGTGCCGTGATGAGTGGCATGGTGGCCATCGATCGTCGCACTGCCGGAATTCAGTTGGAAGATGAAGGCATTGAACTGCGCACGGCACAAGGCCTGCGCCAAAACCTCAGCGCTGCTTCACACGTCAATGTCACCAGCTACAACCGCATGGTCCTTCTCACTGGCGAAGTTAGCTCTGCAGCAGAAAAAGAGCGTGCTGAGCGCTTGGCCAAGAGCCAAGAAAACGTCAGCTCAGTGGTCAACGACTTGGCCATTGAGCCGGCCAGCTCACTCACACAACGCTCCAAAGACGCCATCACCACAGGTCAAATCAAGGCCTTGTTGGTCGATGCCAAAGACCTGCAATCCAATGCGTTCAAAGTTGTTACCGAGCGAGGTATTGTGTATTTGATGGGCCGCGTCACACCGCGTGAAGCCCAACGCGCCTCTGAAATTGCGCGCAGCGGCAGTGTCAGTGGTGTGGTCAAGGTGGTGCGCGTTTTTGAAACCATCACCGAGGAAGAGCTCAAGCGCATCAGTGCGCAGCCTTTGTCGCCTCAAGCCCAACCCAAAATTTAACTCGACTTTGACAAAGTACAACTGACGCAAAAAGGGCTCTGAATTTCAGAGCCCTTTTTTTGGGTTGGCACAAAGGGCTGCTTGAGCGCAACCCAATGCCAAAATGTTTACTTCAAGCGTTTGATGAGGCTAGAAGTGTCCCAGCGCTTGCCGCCCATTTGCTGCACATCGGCGTAAAACTGATCGACCAAAGCTGTGACGGGCAAGCGTGCGCCATTGCGCTTCGCCTCGTCCATGACCAGGCCCAAGTCTTTGCGCATCCAGTCCACGGCAAAGCCAAAGTCAAACTTGTCGGCCACCATGGTTTTGCCGCGGTTGTCCATTTGCCAGCTTTGTGCGGCGCCCTTGCCAATCACGTCTAGCACCAGGTTCATGTCGAGCCCGGCTTTTTGGCCAAAGGCAACAGCTTCTGACAAACCTTGAACCAAACCGGCAATGCACACTTGGTTGACCATCTTGGTCAATTGGCCAGCGCCTGATTCGCCCATGAGGGTGTATGCGCGTGAGAAGGCCATGGCAGCGGGCTTTGTGGTTTCAAAAATGGCAGCATCGCCACCGCACATCACGGTGAGCAAGCCATTTTGTGCGCCGCCTTGACCACCTGACACGGGTGCGTCTATGAAATTCAGACCTTGGGCTTTGGCGCTTGCGTACAGTTCGCGCGCCACGTTGGCAGACGCTGTGGTGTGGTCTACAAAAATAGCGCCTTTTTTCATGCCGGCAAAAGCGCCATCAGCGCCTAACACCACAGCGCGCAAATCGTCGTCATTGCCGACGCAGCAAAACACGATGTCGGCGTTTTTGACGGCTTCGCGGGGAGTGGGTGCATGAGCGGGTTGCTTCGTGTCGGCAAATTCTTGGCACCAAGCGGCAGCTTTGGCTTCGCTGCGGTTGTAGACCGTGACAGCATGGCCAGCGCGTGCCAAGTGACCCGCCATGGGATAGCCCATGACGCCTAGGCCCAAAAAGGCTACATGTTGTGAGGGTGCGGATTCGTAGGTTTTGGCGTTCAGGCTGCTCATGGTGAATTCAGGGTTTTGGTTTGAGTAAAAGTTTGTACAAAAAGACTGCGCAATGCATCAATCTTCTAGGCATGATTGTCCATCAGTTTTGAGTTTTGCGGGTATCTGCAAAATTTCTCAAGCGTCTCTCGGCTAATCAGTTGGCTTTGAAACAAGCGCAACAGGCTCTGGTCCAAGGTTTGCATTCCTACGCTTTGGCCGGTCTGCAACAAGGCGTGGAGTTGGCTGACTTTGCCCTCGCGCAACAAATTGCGAACGGCGGGTGTGGCCACCATGATTTCATGGGCCGCCACACGGCCTTGCCCAGACCTTTGAGGGCACAGTGTTTGGGCCAAGACCGCCACCAGGCATTCTGCAAACAAAGCTTGCACACTGTCTCGTTCATGAGTCGGAAATGCGTCCACCAAGCGGTCCAGTGCTTGAGGCGCGCTGGCAGTGTGCAAAGTGGCCAGCACCAAGTGACCGGTTTCGGCTGCGGTTAGCGCCAGTCGAATCGTGGTGCTGTCGCGCAATTCGCCCACCAACAACACATCGGGGTCTTCGCGCAGACCAGCACGAAGGCCCGATTCAAAGTCGGGGGTGTCGCGGCCCACTTCACGCTGGTGCACCAAACTTTTGAGAGGTCTGTGAATGAACTCAATGGGGTCTTCCAAGGTCAAGATGTGCGCTGCGCGGGTGGTGTTGATGTGGTGCAACAAGGCGGCCAAAAGGGTCGATTTGCCACTTCCCGTTGGGCCTGTGATCAACACCAGACCATGTCGCTGTAGACCCCAGCTTGCAACGCATGGGGGTGCGTTCAAGTCAGAAAGGCTTGGCAAGTGCGTGGCGATCAAACGCACAGCCAAGGCGGGCCCACGGGCTTGCTCAAATGCATTGACACGAAAACGACCCAGCGCTGGCAGAGAGACGGCGAAATCGAGGTTGTTGTGTTGAAGGCTGTGGTGCGTGTTGCCAGGGTTTGAGTGGCCATGTTCTTGTAGCAAGGCCAATCGAATTTGCTGCACATCCAATGCACTCAATGCATCCGCCATAGGTGCCCCTTGAAGGTTCTGCGCCTGGCTGCAATCCATCATGCGTTTGAGATGCCCATCGATGCGCATCCAAGGTGCTTCGCCAGTCGACCAATGCACGTCCGATGCGCCTAAGCTGCGCGCCAAGTGCAAGGTGTGATGCCAAGCCGGTACGTTCCCGTCGGCTGCGTAGATTTGGTAAGCTTGTTGCATGAGCATTTCAGTTTCTGCCAACCTCGCCCAAGTGCGCAAGCGAATTGAGCTTGCAGTTCTTGCGGCCGGCCGCCCCGCTAACAAGGTCACTTTGTTGGCGGTGTCCAAAACCATGCCTGCCCAAGCCGTGCGTGAGGCCTACAACGCAGGACAATTGGCATTTGGTGAAAACTACATTCAAGAAGGCGTCGACAAGATCGCTTCATTGGCAGATTTGCCCTTGGTGTGGCATTGCATCGGCCCCATTCAAAGCAACAAAACCAAGCTGGTGGCCGAAAACTTTGCCTGGGTGCACAGCATTGACCGCTTGAAAATAGCCGAGCGTTTATCGGCACAACGCCCTGCGCATTTACCTGCTTTGCAAATCTGCTTGCAAGTGAATGTCGATGGTGGCAGCAACAAATCGGGCGTAGCGCCAACCGATCTCTTGGCCTTGGCGCAGGCCGTTGCCCAATTGCCAAACCTTCAGTTGCGCGGCATCATGACCATTCCCGAGCCTGCAGAAAACGACGCGGCGGCCCGCGCTGTCCACCGCCAAGCCAAATGCTTGTTCGACAGTTTGAACGCAGCTGGTTTGAAACTGGACACGTTGTCGATGGGCATGACCGGCGATTTAGAAGCGGCCATTGCTGAGGGCAGTACGTGCGTGCGCGTGGGCACAGCCATTTTTGGACAACGCTGATCAAAAACCCAGCACGCATTGGCTGGGTAAATGAGGCCTGCCAGCGTGTTAAAACCGCGGCAAATCGGGATGCGAAATTTGCCCACCACGCACCAACATCTTGCCGTATTCGGCGCAACGATTGTGTGTGGGAATCACCTTTCCGGGGTTGAGCAAGCCCTTGGGGTCAAAGGCTTTTTTCAGGGCAAACATTTGTGCGTTTTCTTCCGTAGAAAACTGCACGCACATGCTGTTGAGTTTTTCAACGCCCACACCGTGCTCGCCTGTGACGGTACCCCCCATGGCCACACTGGTTTCCAAAATGTCGGCGCCGAACAATTCACAGCGGTGCATTTGATCGGGGTCGTTGGCATCAAATAAGATGAGCGGATGCAAATTGCCATCGCCAGCGTGAAAGACGTTGGCGCAGCGCAGTTGGTATTTCTTTTCCATCTCGGCTATGGCCAACAAAATATCGGCCAAGCGCTTGCGCGGAATGGTGGAGTCCATGCACATGTAATCGGGGCTGATGCGGCCTGATGCGGGGAACGCATTTTTGCGACCGCTCCAAAAACGCAAGCGTTCGGCTTCGTCCTTGCTGACGGTGATGGCGGTTGCGCCACAACCCCTTAGCACTTCGCTCATGCGGCCAATTTCTTCTTCCACCTCCTCAGGTGTGCCATCGCTTTCGCACAGCAAAATGGCTTCGGCATTCAGGTCATATCCTGCATGCACAAAATCTTCGACAGCCGCTGTCATGGGCTTGTCCATCATCTCTAGCCCAGCCGGAATGATGCCTGCCGCAATGACCGCAGCCACAGCGTCGCCTGCTTTGCGAATGTCGTCAAAGCTGGCCATGATGCAGCGCGCCAGTTGTGGCTTGGGCACCAACTTCACAGTGACTTCTGTGGTGATGGCCAACATGCCTTCGCTGCCCACCAACACGGAGAGCAAATCAAATCCAGAAGTGTCCAAAGCGTCGCTGCCAAATGTGATGGCTTCGCCTTCAATGGTGAAGCCTTTCACCTTGAGCACGTTGTGCAAGGTGAGGCCGTACTTCAAGCAGTGCACACCGCCTGAGTTTTCGGCCACGTTGCCACCGATGGTGCAAGCAATTTGACTGGACGGATCGGGTGCGTAATACAAGCCGAGCGGTGCAGCCGCTTCTGAAATGGCCAAGTTGCGCACACCGCATTGAACCACCGCAGTGCGTGACACCGCATCGATCTTGACGATTTTGTTGAACTTTGCCATGGACAAGGTCACGCCCATTTTGTGCGGCATGGCCCCCCCCGACAAGCCTGTGCCAGCACCCCGAGCCACCACGGGCACAGCCAATGCATGACAAGCCTTCAGAACGGCTTGCACTTGGGCTTCGGTTTCGGGCAAAGCCACCACCAGTGGGCGTTCACGGTAAGCCGTGAGGCCATCACATTCAAAGGGCACCGTGTCTTCTAGGGTGTACAGCAAGGCATGCTTGGGCAGTACGGCACTGAGTGCGGCAACCACTTGCGCTTGGCGCTCGGTTCGAGACAAAGCATCGATGTGGGTGATGGCGTTCATGTCAAAGCTTTCAAGTTCAAAAGGCCATTCAGATTTATTTGAAGATGACAGTTTTGTGGCCGTTCAGCAGCACGCGGTGTTCGCTGTGCCATTTGACAGCCCGTGCCAACACTTGGCTTTCGGTGTCACGGCCTTGCGTGGTCAGGTCTTCTACAGTTTTGGAGTGGTCCACGCGGGCCACGTCTTGTTCAATTATGGGGCCTTCGTCCAGGTCAGCTGTGACGTAGTGTGCGGTGGCACCAATCAATTTGACGCCACGGTCGTGCGCTTGGTAATAGGGCTTGGCACCCTTGAAGCTGGGCAAGAAGGAGTGGTGAATGTTGATGGCACGGCCCGACAACTTGCGGCACAGGTCGTCCGACAAAATTTGCATGTAACGCGCCAACACCACCAGTTCAGCACCTTCAGATTGGATGATCTCGTATTGCTTGGCTTCGGCCTCGGCTTTGTTGGCTGCCGTGACGGCAATGTGGTGAAAAGGCACGTTGTAGCTGGCGGCCAACTGATAGAAATCGCGGTGATTGCTCACAATGGCACGAATGTCGATGGGCAGCAAACCACTTTTCCATCGGAACAGCAAGTCGTTCAGGCAGTGGCCTTCTTTGCTGACCAAAATGACGGTGCGCATGGGTTGCGTGGTGCTGTGCAGGTTCCAAGTCATGTTGAAAGGGGCTGCAAAACTGCTCAGTTGGGTGCGCAAGTCGGCTTCGCTGACTTGGTCGCAAGCAAATTGCACGCGCATGAAAAACAGGCCCGTGGCGTGATCGTTGTACTGAGCGGCCTCTTCAATGTTGCCACCGCGCTCTAGTAAAAAGCCAGAAACGGCATGCACGATGCCCGTTCTGTCGGGGCAGGATAGCGTGAGAATAAATGCGTGATTCATAGTCGACATTGTCGCAGGGACAAGGGCACTTTGCCAAAACTCGGGCTTTGGTGGGTTTACACTGGCCACTTGATGAATTTAATGCCCCTAGGGGCGGCGAGGTGATCAGATGTCTTCTCCACAAAACCAGCATCCAGCAGGCGCAACAGCCCTCAACATGGACCACCAGTGGCTGCCCTTCACAGCCAATCGCCATTTCAAGCAAGTGCCCCGCGTCTTTGTGGCCGCAGAAGGCATGCATTTCACCACCCACGATGGCCGCCAGGTCGTGGATGGCATTTCCAGCTTGTGGTGCGTAGGCGCCGGTCACAACCGAGGGCCCATTGCAGAGGCCATTAAAAAGCAACTTGACACCCTAGACTACGCCACAGCCTTTCAAGTTAGCAACGACCAGGCCTTTGAAGCCGCCCAAATGATTGCCAATTTGTGCCCGGGCGACCTCAACAAAGTCTTGTTTTGCAACTCAGGCTCTGAAGCCGCTGACACCTCTTTGAAGGTCGCTTTGGCTTATCACCGTGCGCGTGGCGAAGGCCACCGCAACGTTTTCATTGGCCGTGAAAAAGGCTATCACGGCGTTAATTTTGGCGGCATGAGTGTGGGCGGCTTGCCTGCCAACCGAAAAGTCTACGGTGCGCAGCTGCTGCCTCGCGTGGACCACATGCGTTTCATTCACGACCCCGTCAACCACGCCTACATTCACAACGAAGAGCCCGTCTGGCAAGAAGACCCCTTGCTGGAATTGGAAGGTCGCATTCTGGCACTGCACGATCCCAGCAATGTGGCGGCCATCATTGTCGAACCCGTCGCGGGCTCTGCCGGCTGGTATTTGCCCCCCAAGGGCTACCTCAAACGGCTGCGCGAAATTTGCGACAAGCACGGTATTTTGCTCATTTTTGACGAAGTGATCACAGGCTTTGGCCGCATGGGCACCAACTTTGGTGCTGACTATTACGGCGTGGTGCCCGACATGCTCAACTTCGCCAAATGCGTCACCAATGGCGTCATTCCATTGGGCGGTGTGGTCTGCCGAGATTTTATTTACGACGCCATGATGAACGCAGGCGCACCCGAATACGCGGTGGAGTTTTTTCACGGCTACACCTACTCAGGTCATCCGGTGTCTTGCGCTGCGGCCATTGCCACCTTGAAGCTGCTCAAAGAAGAAAACCTGTTTGCCCGTGCGGGTCAAATGGGTCCGGTCTTGGGCGATGCCATGCACAGTGCCTTCAAAGGCTTGCCCAATGTCATCGGCATTCGAAGCTTGGGTTTGGCGGGTGCCGTTGAGTTGGCCTCTATTCCAGGCGCACCTGGCAAGCGGGCCTATGACATTTTCTTGGACTGTTTCAACAAAGGTGTTTTGGTCCGATCTGCCGGTGAAAACTTGGTGCTTTGCCCGCCTTATATTGTGGAAAAAGAACACATCGATACGCTGGTCAACACCTTGGCCGACAGCATTCGCAAACATGCCTGAACAAGTGATGTCGTCGACTGCACCCCTGCGGTGCAGTTGTTAAGGTGTTTTCTGCTTTGCCGTATTTTTTTCAAATCACCCTGACTTTGTTGGTGGCCTTGGCCTCGGCTTTGTTGTGTCAGTGGTTGCGCACGCCCATTCCTTGGATGTTGGGCCCCCTGCTGGCGGTGGCGGCGTGCTCCATTGCAGGGGCGCCTATGAGAAGCTCAGGCTATTTGCGAAATGTGGGGCAGTGGGTTATCGGCGCAGCTTTGGGTTTGTATTTCACAGCCGAAGTGGGCCAACTGGTGGTCGGTTTGTGGTGGGCCATCGTGTTGGGCATTCTTTGGGCCTTGGCAATGGGTTATGGCTTTGGTTTGTGGCTGCAATACCGAAGTGCGGCCGATTTATCCCAACTGTCAGCACGTGATTTGCGCGCCACCACCTATTTCGCAAGTGCCATTGGCGGCGCTTCCGAGATGACGCTATTGGCAGATCGCAACAACGCGCGGTCCGATTTGGTCGCTGCGTCGCACAGTTTGCGTTTGGTACTGGTGGTGGTGTGCTTGCCGTTTGGCATGCAATGGTTTCAGTCTCACTGGGGTTTGCAAGTCAATAGCAGCCTGCTGCCAGGGCCGCGCATATTGCAATGGCCGGGCATTTTTTACCTGGCCTTGGCCACAGGCGCTGGTGCTTTGTTCATGAGTGCCATCAAACGCAACAACCCTTGGTTCATGGGCCCATTGCTGGTGGCCATGGGTCTGACGCTCTCGGGTGTTCAGTGGACGGCGGTGACTTCTGAAATGTCCAACATGGCGCAGCTTTTGATTGGTATCAGCTTGGGTGTGCGTTTCAAGCGCGAGTTTGTGCGTACCGCGCCCAAATGGCTGTGGTCCGTGGCCTTAGGTACCTTGGGCATGATGCTGGCCTCGGTCTTGTTTGGATGGGCGTTGGCTTGGGGCACAGGTTTGCATCCTGCCACCTTGATCTTGGGTACATCGCCTGGTGGCATTGCAGAAATGGCCATCACAGCCAAAGTGTTGGAGTTGGGCGCGCCAGTGGTCACGGCATTTCAGGTGTGCCGTTTGATTGCGGTGTTGTTGATCGTGGCGCCGTTGTATCGATGGGTGGCGCTGCCTGAGCAGGACGGCGTGCCTAAGTAGGAAAAGTGCTTTAGACAGAGCGCTTTAGATTGAGCGCTGTAGAAATAGCGTTGATGAAGCCAGCCTAGGCGGGCCGGCTTAGTGAATCAGCACAGGCTGCTGCGCCAAGCCCGTGTACTTTTCCAGAGTGTCTTCGACTTCTTCTTGCGTGGGGGTGTTTTGTTGCCACGCCTGAATGTGCATTTGGAACATTTCGGCCCAAGAGCCATCCAAATAAACTTCTTTGCCAGAACGCTTGTCGACAATTTCAAAGCCGTGGCGCTCTAGCGTGGGGGGCTTGGAGGCTTTGTTTTCTTCGCCCGTGTCGTTGGCCAAAACGTGCATGACGGCAAAGGATTCGGATTCGTACAACAAGTTCATGGTGACATTCTGTCTTAAGTCTGTCCCAAATAGATAGGGTTCAGAGATATTTTTTTCAAGTCCTTTTGAGGCACTTAATTTGCCAGTGCCGGCAGGGCTTCTGCGCTGCGCATTTCCATGTCAATGAAATTGCCACTGACTTGAGAAATTTTGATGCGTGCCGGCAGGCCGCCCAAAGATTTGGCCAGCCACATTTCAATTTGACTGTCGAACTTGCCGCGGGGCAAACACACCCAGCGCTGGGTTTCCAAGCGGTTGCCATTGACCTCAATGAACTCATCGGCTTTGTAGGTAAGGGTCCAGTTGACTGCATCGCGTGCCGTCGCGGTTTGAACTATCAACTCAGCGCCAGTATTGAAATTTTGGGCTGACACAGCAGCGGCCATTTGAATGAACAAGCTCACCTGATCTTGTGCACCCGGCAGCAAGGGGGCGCTGGGCAAATTGCCGCTGAAACTGATTTTTTGCGCGTCGGCTTCAAAATGGGCTGCGCGTTCAGTTCGCCAACTGTCGGAATAACGCGTGGGTGCCAAGCCGCCTTCCTTCAACTGGCCCACACTGCGCCAGACTCGGCTTCCCACCAAAAAAGCTTTGACACGAAGCTCAGCTTCGTAGGGCCTCGGAACCTCTGTGCCTGCGTTGACTTGCCACTTGAGCGAACCCGTTGCATGGTATGTCAGCCCTCGCTCTTGTCCGGTTAAGCGGTAATTGATTTGTGTGTTGTCTGGAAAGCTGCCAAGTTTGGCAATTTGTAGGGGCGGTGCTTGCGTGGCTTTGGGCGCTGTTGATTCAGCAGGGGTTTCAAGCACTGGGCTGGGAGGTGCAACGCTTGCCACTTCACTTGGTTGCAATGCCGATTCGGCGGGCAACTCCTTTGGGCTGTCTGGCGGCGCTGGGAGGGTCGCTGAAGCGGTGGCTTGCATGCCTGCATCACTGCTGCTGGGGCTGCGAGCGGGCGGCTGCGGTGCTTTGATTTGAGGCTTGGGTTGCGCAGTTGCTGGTGGCATTTCACGGGAGGCGTTTTGAAGCTTGGTCCCTTCGGTGTTGAGCACCCGCGTTTGCAGTGGGCCCAGCTTGGGCGACTCGTCTTGTAGGCGCCAAAATTGCGTACCCGTGACGAGCAAGAGGCCCAGATGCAAAGCCGCCACCAAAACACCCAGCGCAAGCAAATGCTGGCGCTGCGGCAGGAGGGTGATTTTGGCAATGGCTGTCATGTCAATGGCTGATTGAAATTCTAGGTGCTTGCAGATTGGTTAAACTGAAGTAGGGCTTTGAATCAGTTGCAAATGTTGCGCAGCACCGATTCAGGCACCCCTTTTTGAAACCCATTTCGAGGCTCAACATGAAATTAGCGACTTACAAAGACGGATCGCGTGACGGTCAATTGGTTGTGGTGTCCCGCGACCTCAGCACAGCCCATTATGCGACTGGCATAGCACAGCGCTTGCAACAGGTGCTGGACGATTGGAATTTTCTGGCGCCTCAATTGGAAGATTTGTACCAAACTTTGAATTCAGGCAAAGCGCGCCACGCGTTTCCGTTTGACCCCAAGCAATGCATGGCGCCTTTGCCTAGGGCCTATCAGTGGGCCGATGGCTCCGCCTATTTGAACCACGTGGAACTGGTACGTGCCGCACGAAGCTCAGAAGTGCCTCAAAGTTTTTATGCCGACCCTCTCATGTACCAAGGTGGCAGCGACGATTTCATTGGCCCGTGCGACCCCGTGGTTTGCCGTGACGAAGCCTTTGGCATCGACTTTGAAGCTGAAATTGCCGTGATCACCGGCGATGTGCCCATGGGTGTGACGCCAGAAAATGCACTCGATGGCATTCGCCTGATCATGATTGCCAACGATGTCAGCTTGCGCAACCTCATTCCCAATGAATTGGCCAAAGGCTTTGGCTTCTTCCAAAGCAAACCTGCCACGGCCTTCAGCCCTGTTGCTGTAAGCTTGGATGAGTTGGGAGATGCTTGGGACCAAGGGCGTGTGCACCTCACGCTTCAATCGACTTGGAACGGCCGCAAAGTGGGCATGTGCGAGGCAGGCCCCGAAATGACCTTTCACTTTGGCCAACTCATTGCGCACATTGGCAAAACACGCAACGTACGCGCCGGCTCCATTGTGGGCAGCGGTACCGTCAGCAACAAAAGTGTGGAGGTCAACGGCAAGCCTGAGTGGGCCAAAGGCTACAGTTGCATTGCAGAAAAGCGCGCCATCGAAACCATTTTGGATGGCAAGCCCAGCACCGAGTTTATGAAATTTGGCGACACCATTCGCATTGAGATGAAGGGCAAAGATGGTCAAAGCGTGTTTGGCGCCATTGACCAGCAAATTACCCCTCTGTCGACCTAACAATCGCTGACACGCTAGCCTTTCTCAAAGAGTTTTGAGTAAGGCTTTCAATCCTTGGATGAACATCTCAATTGAGATGGCGACCAAAATCAAACCCATGAGCCGTTCAAAAGCGCTCACCACACTGTCGCCCACCATGCGTTGAAGGCGTTCGGCCAATAACAAGACCACAGCACAAACCAGCATGGTGACACTCAAAGCGCCAACCCATTCAAGGCGGCGATCGGGTGCTTGACTGACCAGCAACAAGACTGTGGCCAAAGCAGATGGCCCTGCCAAGGCAGGGATGGCCAGTGGCACGATGAAGGGTTCTTGAGTGGGCAGACTGCTACCGCGCACTGCAGGCGGAAAAATCATGCGAAGTGCAATCAAAAAAAGCACCACGGCGCCAGCAATTTGCAAAGACACATCGCTTAAGTTCATGGCTTTGAGGAATGTCTCACCTACAAACATGAAAGCGAGCAAGATGCAGAAGGCTAAAGAACACCTCTCGCACAATGACTTTAGCGCGCCGTTCAGGCGCAACCGCTTTTAAACTGTTGACAAACATCGGAATGTTGCCCAGCGGATCGGTGATCAGCAGCAGCAAAATGGTGGCTGAAGCAAAGGTATGGGTCATTGGATGCTCATGAGTTCAATGACCCGAGCATAGCAGTGCGAAACCTAGGCCGCTTCGTAAGTTACGCCTGAAAAGCTTGCACTGGCATGGCATCAAACTTTTTAAAGTACTGAGGTTCAAGCCAAATGACCGCGTGAAATGTGCTCATTGAAAGTGATTGGAAATTGAGGGACGGGTTAAGTCAGTGCAATGCTGCACCGGGCCCCAGCACTTTTTCTGCGGCAGTTTGGCAGTCAATGCAGCGCAAGGCAGAGGGTGCAGCCAGCAGACGCGTGATGGTCACAGTCTAGGCATTTGCCATAAGCGCCATGCGCAATCCTTGCTAACGCTTGTTCAATGGCTTCTAGCTCTGCGACATCGTGCTCTTGCATGGCAAAAACGTTGTCGCGTTCGGTGATGTTTTGTGCGTGCGATTGTTCGGCCGCAGAAAGTTGATTCGATGCAGCTTCTGCCCGACCGCCTAAGCCACCGCGCGCTTGTTTTATTTTTTCAAGTAACTGTGTTTTTTGCGCGAGCAACAATTGACGAAGTGATTCTGTTTGCAGATCGTTTTTCAGTGTTTTTTGCGCGAGCAACAATTGACGAAGTGATTCTGTTTGCAGATCGTTTTTCACGGTGTTTTCCTTTGTCATTTCTTTTACCTACCTTGGCTTCATCCTAGGTAGATACAAAGTGCGGGGTATTGATGCACATCAAGTAAGGGCGCATCGCTGTGGCCACTTCCGGCGACAATGCGGCTCATGTAAAGTGGCACGCATCGACACAGGAGACCTCATGAGCCAAGCCGTTGACTACAGCAGATACCAAACCCTTCGCATCACCCGCAGAGGGGTCCATCACCCGCAGAGGGGTCAACGACGCCGTGCTGGACATTCAAATGAAAGCCGATGGCCCAGGCGGCAATGGCAAATTGCCCACTGCAGGCCACGAAGGCCATTGGGAGTTGGCCGAAATATGGCGAGATGTATCGCGCGATGACACGGTCCGTGCAGCGGTGCTCAGAGGCGAAGGTTTGGGTTTTTCAGGCGGCGGTGATTTAACCCTGGTCGAAGACATGGCGCGTGATTTTGAAGTGCGCAGCCGTGTCTGGAAAGAAGCGCGCGACTTGGTTTACAACGTGATCAATTGTGACAAGCCCATCGTCAGTGCCATGCACGGCCCTGCTGTGGGTGCTGGGTTGGTCGCAGGCTTGTTGGCCGATATTTCCATTGCCACCAAGACCGCCAAAATTGTGGATGGCCATACCCGTTTGGGTGTGGCTGCAGGCGACCACGCCGCCATCATTTGGCCCTTGCTGTGTGGCATGGCCAAAGCCAAATACTATTTGCTGCTATGTGAACCAGTCAGTGGTGAAGAGGCCGAGCGCATGGGCTTGGTGTCCTTGGCTGTAGAAGAGGCCGAGTTGCTCACCAAGGCTTATGAAGTGGCCGACAGATTGGCCGCTGGTAGCCAAACCGCCATTCGTTGGACCAAGTACGCCTTGAACAATTGGTTGCGTCAAGCTGGCCCCAGTTTTGACGCTTCCTTGGCCCTTGAGTTTATGGGCTTTGCAGGGCCTGATGTTCAAGAAGGGGTGGCCAGCTTGCGTGCGCGCCGGCCGCCACAGTTTTGAACGAACTTCGCAACGCTA
>JBEDKQ010000004.1:0-37737 GCA_041172085.1 Pseudomonadota bacterium
ATCACCTTGGTGGTGTTGCCTTCCATGATGGCCACACACGAGTTGGTGGTGCCCAAGTCAATGCCAATGATTCTTCCCATGTTCTTCTCCGGTAAATCTAAAAAATGCTTGAATGAATCAGAAGTAGGGACGGTTTAGGCAATTTCAAGGCCGATTTGGCTCAAATTGCGTCTTTTTGCCCTGATTTGCCCCAAATGAGGCTGTTTTTACTTCTGAAATTGTTTTATTTGGGGGCTGTGACCGTCACCAAAGCGGGTCGTAACACGCGGTCGGCAATCAGATAGCCTTTTTGCAAGACGGTCACCACGGTATTGGCTTCCTGCTGGGCAGGGACCACACTGATGGCTTGGTGATGGTGCGGGTCAAACTTGGTGCCTGCTGAGGGGTTGATCTCAAGCACCTTGTTGCGCTCCAAGGCACTTTTGAGTTGACGCAAGGTGGCTTCTGCGCCTTCGCGAATTTGTTCGGGCGTGGCCGATTGAATGGCCAGGCCAGCTTCCAGACTGTCCAAAACGGGCAGCAAGCTGTCGGCAAAACCTTCCACCGCAAATTTGCGAGCTTTGGAAATTTCTTCGTCAGCACGGCGACGGGCGTTTTGCACATCGGCCTGGGCACGCAGGTATTGGTCGGCCAAGGTGGCGTTTTGGGCTTTGACATTGGCCAATTCAGCTTGAGCATCGGCCAGAGGATCTTGGACGGTGGCGGCTTGAGGTGCTTGCGTGTCGGTGCCCATTGCAGCTGCGGCTGCAGCCAAGGCTTCGGCCGCAGGCATGACGGTTGTCGCACCAGGGTTTTGAGTTTGATTTGGGGTGTTTTGTGAGCTGGAATCAGACATGAAATGCATCCGCAATAAATGACAACGCCCCAAACTTGGGGGCGTTTTGAAAGATTTCAAGAAAGATTTCAAGTCCCTGTCGGCATTGCGCCAAAGGGGCTTGCACCAGATCAAGACAGATCGAGCAATTCGACGTCGAACTTGAGGGTGGCGTTAGGCGGAATGACGCCGCCAGCGCCGCGTGAACCATAACCAAGGTCGGAAGGGATGATCAGGGTGCGCGCACCACCGATTTTCATGCCCGCCACGCCTTCGTCCCAGCCGCGAATGACCATGCCTGCGCCCAAACTGAATTGGAAAGGATCGCGGCGGTCTTTGCTAGAGTCAAATTTAGCGCCTTGTTCGCCGTCTTTGTACAACCAACCTGTGTAGTGAACAGTAACTGTTTGGCCTTTGGTGGCTTCGGCGCCGTCGCCGACCACGGTGTCTTCGTATTGCAGGCCTGTGGCTGTGGTAATCATGGTGTGTCCTAGAAATGGGTCATAGAAAGGCCGGTGCAAGACCGGCCAATGGCTGAATTATGCCAGTGGATGGGGCATCGGGAGGGTCTTGGATTCAGTGCCTTGATCGCTTGGCCAAGTCTTGCATCAGCGCGCGGATGCCATAGGTCCATGGCGGTGCTTGGTCCGACGTGGTCACCCGGTTGAAGAGCGTGCCCAATTGCGGGGTGGTGATGGCCACCGTATCGCCCACCACATGGGTGAAGCCTTGCCCGGGGCCATGCCGGTCTTGGGTGGGGGCAAACATGGTGCCGAGGAACAGCACCAAACCGTCGGGGTACTGGTGATAGGGGCCAATGGCCTGTGCTGCTAGATCCAAAGGATCGCGACTGATTTGGCTCAGAGAACTGCTGCCTTGCATCACAAAGCCTTCGGGACCATGGACCGCCATGCTGAGGTCGGTGGTTCGTACGTTGTCGAGGGTGTACTGGCCATCAAACAAGCGGATGAAGGGGCCGATGGCGCAGCTGGCATTGTTGTCTTTGGCTTTGCCCAAGAGCAGGGCGCTGCGGCCTTCAAAGTCACGCAGATTCACATCGTTGCCCATGGCGGCGCCCACCACATCCCCTTTGGAATTGATGACCAACACAATTTCGGGCTCGGGATTGTTCCATGAACTGCCCGGATGCAGGCCCACATCAAAGCCCGAACCCACGGCACTCATGGCTTGCGACTTGGTGAAAATTTCTGCATCGGGGCCAATGCCCACTTCAAGGTACTGTGACCAGACGCCTTGCGCTACCAGCACTTCTTTCAGTTTCATGGCTTGTGCAGAGCCAGGTTTGACATTGCGAAGGTTGTCACCCATCACTTCAATCACGGCTTTGCGCACACTTTCAGCTTTGGCGGCATCACCGCGCGCTTGCTCTTCAATCACGCGCTCCAGCATGCTGGCCACAAAGGTGACGCCTGCTGCTTTGATGGCTTGCAAATCAGTGGGGGCGAGGAACCAGGCTTGTTGATTGTTGCGGTGTTGGGGATCGGTATTGGCCCACAAGGCTTGTGTGGACCAAGTTTTGCCTTGGTGTTGTAAGACACTTGCAGTGACATTGTCCAGTTCCATCAAGTCGCTGCTGGTGAGTGCCAATCCCGACAAGTCGGTGGTTTCGCTGGCGCCAACTTTGACAAGATAGGGGCCCTCTCCAGGAACCCAAATGCGGCCAATCAAAATGGCGTTGGCGGCATCAGCGGGCAGCGTCTCTGCCAATGAAGGAAAGCTGGAAAATGACAAGGCCGAGTCTCCCAAAGTGGTGATCTCTAGGGCCCAGAAAGTCGGTGCCCTTAGAGGTAGATTTTTTGCAGCAACGTGACCAAGGTTTGAACTTGGTTAGGCGTGAGTTTAGAGCCAATGTTCATTTCTAGCTCAGACGCTGTGGCTTCAGCTTTTTTCATGAGTTCTAAACCCTTGTCCGTTGGGTGCAGTCCCATGGCGCGGCCATCATGGGGGTGGGGCAGGCGCTCTAGCAGGCCACGTGATTCCAGCGACTGAACCAAGCCAACCAGATTGGGCGGCAAGATGTTCAGCGCAGCGCAAAGTTGTCGCGAAGTGACGCCGGGGTTGTGAACCACCACCGACATCACTGAAAAATCAACGGGCTTCAAGTCGAAGACCGCCATGCGTTCTAAGAACTGGCTGATCACGGCCAGGGCTGCACGGCGTGCGTTGTAACCAATCAAGGTTTCAAGGTAGCTGGTGTCGACTTTGTCGACGGCTGCAATTGGATTTCTCACGCTGTTTGGCATTGCGTCTCGATGATGTGACTGCGCATGGCGAATTCAGGAAGCACCCATTGGCGGAAGGCTTTGGAGGGGGCTTGCCAACGGGCCTTTAATTCGGGTGTTTGTGCATTGAGCGTGGCATCGATGCGCAGCCAAGCCCATTGCAACATGACCAAAGCCATGGCACGCAAATAGTCGTCGGCCACTCGATGGCCCAAGCTGGGGTCTTGGGGTGCCGCGCTCACAATGCTTTGTGTCAATTTGCGAAGTTGAGTGGCTTCTGCTGTTTCCGTCTGCGATTGCGCCTTCATGTCGTCCAACAATTGGTTCAAGCTCTGACCGCCATCGGCCATGATTTTGCGAACCAACAAATCGATGGCCTGAATTTCGTTGGTGCCTTCGTAAATCATGGCGACGCGCGCATCGCGCACGATTTGCTCAATGCCCCATTCACGCACATAGCCGTGGCCTCCCAAGACTTGAAGGCAATCGCTGCCGCCATGAAAGGCTTGATGAGTGAAGGCGGCTTTCATCACAGGCGTGACCAAAGCGCACCAGCGTTGCGATTGGGCTGCGGTGACTTTGTCTGCGTGTTTGATTCGGTCCAACTCTATTGCCGTTTGATAAGCCAACACGCGGCCGCCATCCACCCAAGCGCGTTGTGTGTTCAGGATGCGTTGGATGGCAGGATGCTCAATGATGAAATCAGCCTCGGCGGCTGACTTGGGTTTCACTTCTTTGCTTGCTGGCGCTCGCATCTGACGGCGCTCTCGGGCGTAGGCATCGGCTTTTTGCCAAGCAGCATCCAACAAGCCAATGCCTTGCATGGCCACGTGCAATCGCGCAGCATTCATCATGACGAACATGGCGTTCAAACCTTTGCCAGGTTCGCCAATGATCTCAGCCAAGGCGTCATCAAAGCGCATCACACATGTGGGACTGCCGTGAAGGCCCATCTTTTCTTCGATGCGGTCGCAATGAACGGCGCTGCGCTCGCCGTTGGGGTAAAACTTGGGCACCAAAAAGAGTGACAGACCTTTAGGGCCGGGCGGTGCATCGGGTAAACGTGCCAAGACCAAATGAACGATGTTGTCAGTGAGGTCGTGCTCGCCACCAGAGATGAAAATCTTGGTGCCATTCAAGGCGTAGCGGCCATCGGCTTGTGGCGTGGCTTTGGTGCGCGACAAGCCCAAGTCACTGCCTGCGTGCGGTTCAGTCAGGCACATGGTGGCCAACCATTCACCAGTGCCTACTTTGCTGAGGTAAGTTTCTTGGAGTGAGGGGCTTGCGTAGTGCTTGATGCATTCATACGCGCCATGCAACAAACCGGGTGCCATGGTCCAGCCATGGTTGGCGGCTGACAGCATTTCATAGAGCATGATTTCCAAGACAGAGGGCAGACCTTGTCCGCCATCTTCTGGTGCTGCAGAAAGTGCAGGCCAACCCGCTTGCCAAAACATTTGGTAGGCCGATTGGAAGCCGGGGGGCATGGTCACTTTGCCGTCTTGCCACTGCGCACCAATTTCATCGCCATCCCTGTTCAGTGGGGCCACCACTTCCCCGACAAATTTGCCAGCTTCTTCCAATACTTGCTGCATCAGATCCGCATCGACTTCATCAAAGGCGGGCAATGCTTTCAGCTGATCGGGTGCACCCAATACATTGGACAAGACAAATTGCATGTCTTGGATACGGGGTTGGTAGTTGCTCATGCTGTTCGTTCTTTATTTTTTGGCAGCACCCAAGTAGGTGTCGATCACGCGGGGGTCTTCGGCTAAATCGGAAGCTTTGCCTTGAAGGCTGACTTCGCCCATTTCCAGAACGTAGCCATGATCGGCTACAGCCAAAGCAGCGCGTGCATTTTGTTCTACCAAAACAATCGACACACCCGTTTGACGAAGTGTTTCGATGATGTTGAAAATCTCTTTCACAATGAGCGGTGCCAAACCCAAGCTGGGTTCGTCCAACATCAAGAGAGAAGGGCGTGACATGAGGGCTCTGCCCACTGCCAACATTTGACGTTCACCACCGGACAAAGTGCCGGCTTCTTGCACACGACGTTCTTTGAGGCGAGGAAACAAATCGTAAACGTCGTCTAGGCGCTTGCGCCATTCGGCATTGCCCAAGCGCATTTGGCGATAGCCGCCCAACACCAAGTTGTCTTCCACCGTCATGGTGCTGAACAACTCGCGTTTTTCGGGCACCAGAGAAATGCCCTGCATGACGCGTTCTTCCAAGGTCAACTCGTTGATCGATTGGCCATTGAATTCAATCAGGCCTTGCGCTGGCAAGATGCCCATCAGGCTGTTCAAAAAGGTTGATTTGCCTGCGCCGTTGGGGCCAATGACGGTGATCACACTGCCTTTGGCGGCTTCCAAATTGATGCCATGCAGCACTTCGGCTTTGCCGTATCCCGCATGCAATTCTTGAACTTTGATAATGGGTGTTGTCATGTCAGTGCTCCGTTCCCAAGTAGGCCGCACGCACAGCGGGACTGGCTTGAATTTCGGCGGGTGTGCCTTGGGTCAGTAGGGTGCCAAACTCCATCACCACCAAATGGTCGCAAACGTCCATGACCAAGTCCATGTCGTGTTCGACCAACAAAATGCTCATGCCTTCGCTTTGCAATTGGCGTAAGACTTTGATCAAATCCTGTTTTTCTTTGTGACGCAAACCAGCTGCGGGTTCGTCCAACAACAAAAGGGCAGGATCGCAGCACAGGGCGCGCGCAATTTCCATCAGACGTTGCGGTCCCATGGCCAAGTTGCCCGCTTGCTCGTGCAGGTAATGGCCCATGCCAATGCGCTCCAATTGATGTTGCGCTTCTTTCATGAAGCGTTGCTCTTCAGATTTGTTGGTGCCCAACATCGAAGACAACACACCAGATTCACCGCGTGTGTAAGCACCCAAGGCCACGTTTTCTAAAACGGTCATGTCGGGAATCATCTTCACATGTTGGAAAGTGCGGGCCATGCCTTGGCGAGAAATTTCGCGCGATGGCAAAGCGGAGATGTCATGTCCACGGTATGTCACGTTGCCCGAAGTTTTGGCCAGTACGCCAGTGATCAAGTTGAAGGTGGTTGATTTGCCAGCGCCGTTAGGGCCAATCAAACCCACAATACGCCCAGCGTGGATCTCAAAGCTGATGTCGTTCACGGCAGTGAGGCCGCCAAATTGTTTGCGAATTTTGTCGACCTTAAGAACCAACTCGCCCATGGCAGGTTTGCTGCGGGCACTCAATGGCGCAGCTTCCTGCCAGTCCATTTTGCGGGGGGGGCGCGGCAATTTGCGAGCGACCAAAGACCAGATGCCATCGGGCATGTACTTGAGCACCAGAACCATGGCGACACCAAACACAATCACTTCATAACTGCCGCTGGTGCCAATCAATGCGGGCAAGGCGACTTGCAAATAGTCGTCAAGCAATTTGATCAAGGCGGCGCCTACGATGGCGCCCCACACATAGCCCACGCCGCCAATCACGGCCATGAACAGGTATTCGATGCCCATCTTCAAGCCAAAGGCGGACGGATTGACGGTACGTTGAAAGTGCGCAAGCAGCCAACCTGCGATGGATGCAAACAAAGCCGCGATTAAAAATATCGTGACTTTGTAACGGAAGGTGCTGATGCCCATGGCCTCGGCCATTTGGGAGCCGCCTTTGAGCGAGCGAATGGCACGGCCAGGACGCGAGTCCAGCAAGTTCAACAATGCAACGGCGCCTGCAATCAGGATGGCCCATGTGAGAATGAAGAACAAACGACCTTGGCCAATGTCAAGACCGCCGATCGACAAACTCTTGAGACCCAACAAACCGTCGTACTTGCCCAAGGCATCCAAATTGCCCATGAGGTAATACAAAGACAAGCCCCATGCAATGGTGGCCAATGGCAAGTAGTGACCTGACATTCGAAGGGTGATAGCGCCCACCACAAGGGCGCTGATGGCCGTGATACCCAAGCCAACAAACAAGGTCAGCCAAGGCGACATGCCCGTGTTCAAAGTCAGATAGGCCGTGGTGTAAGCACCAACACCTACAAATGCTGCTTGGCCGAAGGAAGTTAAGCCCCCAATGCCTGTGAGCAGTACCAATCCCAGGCACACCAATGCATAAAGACCAATGTAGTTGAGTTGCGCAATCCAGAAGTCTGGCAAGGGCAACAAGGCCACGACGGGAACCGCTGCTGCCAGCAGCCAGATGAAAAGTTTTTGCTTGTTCATGTCAGTGATCCTCGTCTGAATGACCACTGCGCAAGGAGCGCACGAGGAGAATGGGTAAGACCAAAGTGAAGACAATCACTTCCTTGAAGGCACTGGCCCAGAAGGCGCCAAAGGATTCAACGATGCCGACGAACAAGGCGCCCAACAAAGCGCCAGGGTAGCTGGCCAGTCCGCCCATCACAGCGGCCACGAAACCTTTGAGGCCAATCAAAAAGCCCGAGTCGTAGAACACAGTGGTGGTGGGACCGATGAGCAAACCAGACAATGCGCCGATCAGGGCTGCCATGAGAAAGGTCAGCTGACCTGAGGTGTGGCTGGAGATGCCCATCAGGCGTGCACCCGTGCGATTCACCGCAGTGGCACGCAGGGCTTTGCCGCGCAGTGAGCGTTCAAAGTAAAGCCACATCATGACAATGAGTGCCAATGAGGTGGCGAAAATAATCACAGTCTGACCAGTCAATGCGACAGGTCCGAGGGTAAAGCGTTCATCCCAGAACGTTGGATTGCGGAAGCCTTCCGCACCGAAAAACAACAAGCCCAGGCCCGTCATTGCAAAGTGCACGCCAACCGAGACGATCAACAAGACCAGCGGGGTGGCCGATTCAAGCGATTGGTATGCCACGCGGTAAACCAGCGGACCAAAGGCAGTCACGATGGCCACACTTAAAACGGCTTGACTCCACAGCGGAAACTTTTGCGGTGCAGCCCACATGGCGATGAGAGACACCAAGACCGGAAACACCAAGGTCTTCAAAGCAGCGACCAAGGCGCGTGACACGTTGCCATGATGACGCCACCGTTCAATCAATTCCATCAATGCAGCAACGCCAGCAAGGATCAGCAACAGCCAAACGGTGCCGGGTGTTTTGCCTGTTTGCAGCATGGCCAAGGTGAGCGCACCATAAGCCACAAATTCGCCTTGAGGAATAAAAATCACACGCGTGACAGTGAACACCAACACGGTGGCCAACCCTAAAAGGGCATACACCGCGCCATTGGTGACACCGTCTAGCAACAGGATGCTGGCGATGGAGAAGTCCATGAGAGTTCCGATACAAAAAACACAAGGTGCACAGGGTGATGCCTTGAAGGCATGCACGCCTGTGCAAGCAAGCCAGAGGTCTTATTCGACCTTGAACTTGCCATCCACCACTTTGGTCATCACGCCTGTCTCTAGTGTGTAACCCCAGTGGTCAGTAGGCGTCCAGTTCATCACGCCGTGCGAAAACACGGTGCGACCCATGGTTTCGAGAGTGTCACGCATGGCTGCGCGGAACTCGGGTGTGCCAGGCTTGGCTTTTTTCAGTGCCAAAGGAATGGCTTTTTCCATGGCCACTTGGAAGTCATAAGAGTGACCTGCAAATTGGTTGCGCGTGTTGGGACCATGTTCTTTTTCAAACTTCTGAACGAAGTCCAAGGCCAACTTTTTGGAAGGGTGGCTGTCAGGCAATTGGTCGCCCAACAAGGCGGGACCTGAAACTACGAAGGTGCCTTCAACAGCTTTGCCACCAATGCGTGACAAGTCAGGTGTGGCTGCGGCGTGCGTTTGGTAGACCTTGCCTTTGTAGCCGCGTTCAACCAAGCCCATCTGGGGCATGGCGGCGCCAGAACCTGAAGCCACGACCAAGATGGCGTCAGGATTGGCAGAAGTCAACTTCAAAGCTTGCGGTGTGACGCTGGTGTCGGTACGAGCGAAGCGCTCAACGCCCACCATTTTGATGCCCGCTTTTTCAAGTTCAGGTTGAACGGCTTCCAACCATTGCTGACCATAAACGTCTGCGTAGCCCAAGAAGCCAACCGTTTTGATGCCTTGCTTTTTCATGTGCTCGATCACAGCATGGCCCATCACATTGTTGGACTGGGGCAAGCGGAACAACCATTTGTCTTTGCCTGGGGGCACGCCCACAGGCGAACCAGCGACTTGTACAGTGCCTGCTTCAGACGCGATGTCTGTCATGGCAGCTGCAACGGGTGTGAGGCATGAGCCAAAAATGATGTCGACTTTGTCTTCTGTGACAAAGCGGCGTGCGTTGGCAGAGCCCTTGCCTGGATCAGAGGCATCGTCCAACAAAATCACGGTGACTTTTTCGCCACCAATGGTTTTGGGAAACAGCTGCAATTGCTTTTGCATGGGCGTGCCCAAGCCAGAGCCTGGACCTGTGAGCGACAAGCTCACGCCAATTTTGATGTCGGCCAGCGCAGCGGTGCTGCTGACGGCAGTGATGGCCAAGGCCAGCAGTGTTTTCTTCATTTTCATTTTTGTCTCCTAAGAGGTTGGGTTGGAAAAACGTTGAGTGAAAAAATGGAAATCAAAGTCTAAGCATTAACTGCAAAGCGCTTTGATGTCCGCGGGAACGGGAATGGCTTTGATGCGATCTGGGTCTTCAGGATGCTTGATGCAGAAGGCGCGCACTTCAGTGCCTTCGCACAAGACGGTATCGCCGCGCATCACCACGTGTTTGTGGACAAATGTTTTATCGCGCCACTCTTGCACGCTGGTGTGAATTTGCAGCGCTTCACCATAGGTGGCAGGGCGACCGAACTTGGTGTTAATTTCTAAGAGTGGAGTGCCAATGATGCCGGTGGTTTTTACCAATTCACGCCAAGGTTGAACACCGCACTTCACAAAAAAGTTCAGCGATGAGGCGTCCATCCATTTGGAAAAATTGGGAAAGAACACGATGCCTGCGGGGTCGCAGTCACCAAACATCACTTGCACTTCATAGACAACTGTTTTGCTCATTGCCAACTTTCTGCCGATTAACGAGGAGCCATGCGCAGTGCGCCATCCAAGCGAATCACTTCGCCGTTCAAGTGGCCATTGCTCACAATGTGTGCGGCCAATTGTGCAAACTCCTCGGGTTTGCCTAGGCGTGAAGGGAAGGGGATACTGGCAGCTAACGAGGCTTGCACAGGCTCAGGCAGTGTTTTGAGCAACGGTGTTGCAAAGATGCCAGGGGCAATGGTGCAAACGCGAATGCCGTGTTGTGCCAAATCGCGTGCCATGGGCAGTGTCATGCCGGCCACACCAGCTTTGGACGCACTGTAAGCTTGTTGACCCACCTGACCGTCAAAGGCTGCCACAGACGCTGTGAATACCATCGCGCCGCGTTCGCCGTCTTCCATCGGGTCGAGTTTGGCGCAGGCTGCAGCAAACACGCGTGCAGCGTTGTAGGTGCCAATTAGATTGACGTTGACCACCTTGGCAAAGTCTTCCAAAGGGGCTGGGTTGCCATCTTTGCCGACAATGCGCTTGGCGGTGCCGATACCGGCAATCTGCATCAAGATGCGTGCGCCGCCGTGGGCTTTGGCCGCTTCTGCCACTGCGTTTTCCATGCTGGCTGCGTTGGTCACGTCACATTGAAAAGCAATGCCGCCAATGTCTGCGGCCACCTTTTGAGCGTTCTCGAGGTTCAAGTCGAGTACGGCAACCTTTGCACCCAAACGGGCCAATTCTCGGGCGGTTGCTTCGCCTAAACCAGAGCCACCACCGGTGACCAATGCGCTCATGCCTTGAATGTTCATGTTGTCCTCTTGATGAATGATGTTGACTGAATAGCGTGATTTCAGGCGTTGGGGTTTTCGATCAACAACGCGATGCCTTGACCGCCACCGACACAAGCACTGGAGATGCCATAGCGTTTGCCACTGCGAGCCAATTCGCGTGCCAAGGTGATCGTGAGGCGCACACCCGTGGCTGCCAGAGGATGACCCAATGCAATGGCACCGCCGTTAACGTTCAATAAGCTAAGGTCGAGTCCCAACTCGCGGCCGACCGCCAGCGTTTGAGCACCTTGGGCTTCGTTGATTTCAAAGCGGCCGATATCGGACAATTTCAAACCAGTGCGGGCCAGCAACAAACGAATGGCGGGCGCTGGGCCAATGCCCATGATTTCGGGTGGCACGCCGGCCACAGCCGCAGCGATCACGCGGGCCATTGGTTTTTTTCCTTTGGCTTTGGCGTATGCGCCTGAGGTGACCACGCAAGCGGCAGCGGCATCGACCAGGGCGGAGCTGTTGCCACCGGTTTGAACGCCACCTTCATATACGGGGCGCAACTTGGCCAATACATCAGCAGGTGAAATGCGGGGGTGTGTGTCTTGCGTCACCTCAGTGACCTTGCCTTGCAGCTTGATGCCGCGAGACTTGTAGCCGTCGAGTTCAAATTTCTCGGTGATCACGGGCACGATTTCGCCTGCCAAGAAACCGGATTGCTGTGCTGCCACGGCTTTGGCAAAAGACTCAGACGCAAACGCATCGACTTCTTCGCGCGTGATGTTGTATTTCTTGGCCAAGTTTTCGGCCGTTTGAATCATGTTGATGCCCGCCGCTGTATCTTTCAGCGCTTCCCACATGTAGTCTTTGAAACCTACAGGTGAGCCCAGCTTGAAACCGGTGCGGTGATCGAAGGCAGCTATTGGGTTGCGTGTCATGCTTTCAGTGCCTACCACCAAGGCGGCTTCTGCCGCGCCTGATTGGATGTGCTCACCGGCTTGGCGGAACAATTCAAAACCTGTACCGCAAATGCGTTGTGCCATCAGTGCGGGCACTTCAACAGGGACGCCTGCATACAAGCCAATGTGTCGTGGCAAGAAGAACTGATCAAAGTCGCCAGGGGCCATGTTGCCCGTTAGCACGGAGCCAATGTCTGTGGCGGGAATGTCGGCGCGCTTGAGCGCTTCGCGTGCGGCTTTGATGCCCATGTCGGTGGGGGAGATGTGGCCCAAGGCGCCGCAGTAATCCACCATCGGCGTGCGAACGCCTTCGTGCATCCACACGTCGTCGAAGGCGTTGAAAAATCCAGCTTGGCTCATGGTCATTCTTTCAATTTTTCAGAATTTCAAAATCAGAGGTTGGGCTTCAAGATGAAGTGCAAGCGCTCTTCATGCAAAGCTGCAACCGTGTCAGCGCGGTGTGACAACACAGCACGTTGGTTGATGGAGCCTTTGTCGGTGATCTCACCCTTGTCGATGGTGGGCGGCTCGGACAACAAGCACATGCGCGCAATGCGATTGGCACTGCCCGTGGCAGTTTTGGCCAATTCGTTGATGACGTTTTGGAAGTGTGACAACACAGGTGCACTGCCCAACACATCGGCCAAGGGCGCGTCGGCGGGCATACCGCTGAGTGCACGCACAGCGGGTGTGGGGAACACCATGGCGCCAACTTCTTTCAAGTTGATGCCTGTAAGCACCACGTCTTGAATGTAGGGTGCGCCAGCTGCAATGATCTTGCCGCGCAAAGGACCCACGCTCACAAAGGTGCCGGTGGCCAGTTTGAAGTCTTCGGCAATGCGGCCGTCGAACTTCAAACCCAAGTGCACATCGGTTTCATCAATCCATTTGACGGCGTCGCCTGTACAAAAGAAGCCTTCATCGTCAAAGGCGCCTTTGGTTTCTTCGGCGTTGCGCCAGTAGCCTGGCGTGATGTTGGGGCCGCGGTAACGCACTTCGGTTTTGCCACCCATGTCGACCAGTTTCAATTCCAAACCTGGGGTGGGCACGCCCAAGTCGCCAGCGTTGACGTAAGGGTTGGTGACAAAAATACCGAAGGGGCCAGACTCGGTCATGCCAAGACCTGTACCCATCACAATGCGCTCGCCAATTTCGCGCTCTTGCGATTCATACAAGCTGTCCCAAATGGGTTGTGCCAAAGCAGCACCCGCGTAGAAGAACATTTGAACGCGGGACAGCAAAGTCTTGCGCAGCAAATCGTCGGTCTTCATGGCATTGGCAATGGCTTCAAATCCTGTGGGCACGTTGAAATAAACGGTTGGTGCAATTTCACGCAAGTTGCGCAAGGTCTCGTGCATGAGCGCAGGCGTGGGCTTGCCATCGTCGATGTACATCGTGCCGCCATGAAAGACCACCATGCCAAAGTTGTGGTTGCCACCAAAGGTATGGTTCCAGGGCAACCAGTCCACCAAGACCAAGGGCGCTTCGGCCAAGATAGGCATCGACTGCGCCATTTGCTGCTGGTTGGCGCACCACAAACGCTGTGTGTTGATCACGGCTTTGGGCAACTTGGTAGAGCCGCTGGTGAACAAGAATTTGACAATGGTGTCGGGGCCTGTGGCTGCAACGGCCGCATCCACTTGTGCTGTAGCGCTGGTGTTGCACAAGCTTTCAAAAGTGGTGACTTGTTTGCCCTCCACACCACCTTCGTTCATCACAATTTCCATGTCGCCAGAAACTGTGGCAGCAATGGCTTTGGCATAACGTGCATCGCTTGCAAACACCATGCCTGGCGTGACCGTGCGCAAGACGTGTTTGAGTTTGTCGTAGTCTTGGCTGATGAGAGAGTAGGGGGGGGAAGTGGGTACAAAAGGCACGCCAGCCACCATGCAACCCAAGGCCAACAGGGCATGTTCCAAGCTGTTCTCACTCAAGATGACCACAGGGCGCTCTGCATTCAAACCACGGTTGATCAGGCCCTGCGCAATGTTGCGTGCGGTGTTCCAAGCTTCAGCATACGTGACATGGCGCCAGTCACCCAAGCTGCCGTCGGCCAATTTAACGCGTCTTGCAAACAGCGTTTGCGTCGGTTTGTTTTGCGCCCAGTGTTGCAGGCGGTCGGTCAGGCGCTCTGGAAATGCCTGCAATTCTTGATCTGCTTTGAGGTAGTGTGTGCCGGGCACACCGTCCTTTAAAGTGACGCGTGTCACGCCAAAACGCAGGGGTCTAAATTTAGGTGCGCTCATTCTTATTTCTCAGTAACAGTTGGCAATGCATTTGTTGTTAACAATGGCGGATTAGCTCTTTTGAACTTTGGCTGCCTTGCCTTCCAAGAAAGCCTTTACACGCGCTTTGGCTTCTGGCGCCGCTTGTGCAATGGATGCGATGAGCGCTTCAGTGAGGTAGCCATGATCTGCCGGTTGCTCGGCAATGCGGGGCAGCGCATGCATCAATGCATAATTTGTCATCGGTGCGTTGGTGGCAATGCGTTGTGCCAAGTCCAAGGCTTTTTCTAAGGCGGTACCTGTAGGCACATGGTATTGCGCCAAACCGATGCGCTCGCCATCGACCGCGTTGTAAACACGTCCCGTCAACATCATGTCGGTCATGCGCGCTACGCCAATGAGTTTAGGAATGCGAACTGAGCCCCCGCCGCCC
Source organism: Pseudomonadota bacterium (assembly GCA_041172085.1). GTDB lineage: Bacteria > Pseudomonadota > Gammaproteobacteria > Burkholderiales > Burkholderiaceae_C > Limnohabitans_A. The sequence continues at coordinate 14,388 of JBEDKQ010000004.1, forward strand.
ACAAAAATGCCGCGAGTGCCTTCAGGCAGTGCATAGAAGGTGCTGTCGTCAGCCACGCGAATGTGGCATGCGCTGGCCAATTCCAAACCGCCCCCCACCACGGCGCCATGCAGTGCTGCCACTACGGGAACACGTCCCAATTGAACCGCGTCCAATGCCACGTGCCAGCTGCGTGAGTGATACACGCCCTGGCCCGCATCACGTTCTTTCAATTCAGACAAATCCAAACCAGCACAGAAATGGTCGCCTTCGCCAAACACCACGGCTGCTTTTGCCTCTTCAGGCAAGTTTTGGAAGACATCACGCAAGGCTTCAATCAAGCCATCGTTCAGGGCGTTTCGCTTAGAAGGGCGACTTAAGCGCACCATGGCCACAGCCCCTTTCATCTCAAAGTGGATGCCGTTGGTTTCTGCACGTTGCAGCAAAGGATGGAAATTTTGAGTCATGATGTAGGGGCCCTGGACGGCCATGTAAGTGGGCAAGAATTTGCTAAAAAGGTTATTATCAATAACTATATTGTCTTTCCATGTGGAACTAAAAAACACAGGGTTTTCCCGAATTTTTGAAAGTATTTATGAAACACCAAGATTTGATAGCCATTGATATTCATACCCACGCTGAAGTCAGTTGCTGGAACCCCTTTGACAATTACGGTGAAGAATACGACCGTGCAGCCGACAAATTTTTCGGCAGCAATCGCCGTCCCACCATCGACGAAACCGTGGCGTATTACCGTGAACGCAAAATTGGCTTGGTCATGTTCACCGTGGACAGCGAGTCACAGTTAGGCCGTCGCCGAATTCCGAACGAAGAAATTGCCAAAGCCGCTCGCGATAACAGCGACATGATGATTGCCTTTGGCAGCATCGATCCCCACAAGGGGAAGATGGGTGCACGTGAAGCCGAACGCTTGATTAAAGAAGAGGGCATCAAGGGTTTCAAATTTCACCCCACGGTTCAGGGCTACCACCCTTACGACAAAATGGCTTGGCCTATTTACGAGGTCATCAATGAGCACAAGCTGCCCGCCATTTTCCACACCGGCCACAGCGGCATTGGTTCTGGCATGCGCTGCGGTGGTGGTTTGCGATTGGCCTACAGCAATCCCATGCACCTTGACGATGTGGCCATCGATTTTCCCGACATGCAAATTGTGATGGCGCACCCCAGTTTTCCTTGGCAAGACGAGGCGCTCAGTGTGGCCACGCACAAACCCAATGTCTGGATTGACTTGTCGGGCTGGAGTCCGAAGTACTTTCCAAAGCAATTGATTCAGTACGCCAACACTTTGTTGAAGGACCGCATTTTGTTTGGCAGCGACTACCCCCTCATCACACCAGAGCGGTGGATGAAGGATTTTGAGGTGGCCGGCTTCAAACCCGAGGTGATGCCCGGAATTTTGAAAGACAACGCGGTGCGTTTGCTTGGCCTGAAGTAAGTTATTTCAAGGTAATGGACGTTCTGACAGTGCCGGCCCTTGCGGCATGCGCTGTCAGGTTTAGCACGGTGCCTGTGGGTGCTTCCACGATCCATTCGTTCAAGGCCCGATCACCGGTAATGGTTTTGCTAGGCAAGAACGCTTGAAGTGAATTGGTGGCGGCATGGCCTTCCAATTGCGGTCCTTCCATGCGCGGTTTTCCCATGCGCAATGCGGCGCCTTCAGGCAGTTCAATTTCGAACATGCAGGGTCGAGCCGTCTTTCGTTCAAGCGCTCTTTTGGTGACATAGCTGGGCAAATAGCCTGCATTGCCAACCGCCATTTGAACGCGCCATTGACCGTTGCCTAAGTTTTCTACTTTGGTATGCAGCAGTTCTAGCTTGGGCAAAGTGAGTGCGATTTGATTCAACCAAGCAGGGAACCTTGCTGCTTCGCGCTCTCGCAAATGCGCAGGCGGATTGCGCCAGTAATTCATGCGATCCCATCCACCCAACTCCACCGCACCTAAGTCGGGGTGCTGGTACGGGTACCAATCGACGTGCGCGTTGCCCCCGCACACTTCATCGCTCCACTTCAGCAGCTTGATGTCGTCTTCGGGTGGATGGTCCCGGTACCAGTGGATCCAGTCGTAATCGGTGATGCCGGCTTCTTTGTTGGGCGCCCAAATTTCAACGGTCCAAAACAAGGCGCCTAAGTGTTCGTACACCCAATCCTGGGTGCCGGTAATGACTTCTTTGGGATGGTATTTGAAGTCATGAAAAATACTGACAGCCGGATAGCCCGTAAGCTTGGCGCCGATGTCTGACATGCGCTTGATCATCCACAGATCCTCGGGCGTCATGTCGGTGTCGCTTTGCGTGCCCATGGGTCGCAAAATGACGCCGGAGTGCGTGTGGAAACTGACCGCTGCGCCAATGTTGGGATGCTTGGCGATGAATTCCACCATGGCGCGAACCTCTGGCTCGCTTGTGGGGAAAGGTCCTGCGCCTACCTGTTCGTGTTCTTGCCGCCAAAACGCTGGGAAGTTGCGGTTCAAGTCCAAGCCTTCGATGTCTCGATTGGGTTTGATGTTGACGCCGTCGTAATGCTGCAAGCTGCCCTCTGGCATGACGCGGTAATACTGTCCGCCAAACTCGCCAGGTAAACGTGGCGTGAGCAAGCGCGGCTCTGCCGGATTGACTTTCCAACCCCCATGCGGGTCGGGAACGCGCATCATCAAAATGCGGCCATCACCGTCCATGTCTTCGATGGTCAGGCCTTCTACGTGCGGCTCATCCCAAGGGTAGGGGCGGGTTGACGAGCGAATGTGGCGCGGCTTGTCAGCCATGGCCAACTCAGCGCCATCTGGATTCAAGCGAGGAACCAAATAGACCACGCGGGTACTCAGCAGTTCGGTGACTTGTGCGTCTTCACCGTCTTTGCTGAGCAATTGGTGCAACCAATACAAACAGGCGGTGCTGGCCGTCAACTCGGCTGCGTGGATGTTGCCGTCTACCCAGAATGCGGGTTTGTCAATGTCTGCGCCCGTGCTTTTGCGGGTGATCACCAAAACCCAGATGGGTCGGTTTTCGTGGCTTCGGCCCAACTCGCGCAGTTCCACCAAATCGGGTCTGGCATTGGCAAAGTCTTGCAGTAACTGCGTCAGTTCGGGGTGTTTGTAAAAACGATCGAATGCTGGTTGGGGCAGCGGGGCATTGCTGTAGGCAGCTTGTGACATGTTGTCGTTCAGGATAGCGTTGTACAAGGCCTCAGCATACCAAGGCTTGCACTACTTTTACACAGGCTCGGCAGACTTTACAGCAGCACCGTGAGAATGACACCCAAAGAAAACAAGGACAGTGCAACCAAAGTTCTCACTGCGACCAAACTGATCATAGGTTTGACCGGAAAGACATGCGTTTTTTCAATGGCGGCCCACTTGTGAATGAACTTGTCTGCTTGGTTGGCACGGAGGGCAAAGCGTACAAAATCGCGGCGACTGCGATAGCGCACCATGGCCACGTAGTGCCAAGCATCGGCACCTTCGGGCTTGACGAAATCACCCGACTTGCGACCAATGAAAATGACCAAACTGCCATAGCGCAACAAATCACCCATGATCGATTTGCCATAGCGCTTGTCTGCTTCTCGTGGGTCGTCGCTGTATTGCGAGCCTTCAGGATAAAGTGCCTTGGCCCGATAACGCACCAAGTTTTGCATGACAAACTCTTTGCCATCATCAGAAGCCAAGAGTTGTTGAACGTCTTCTACCTCTGCTGAATTGCTGTGTTGAGGATCTGTGCTGCGTAATTTGTGCAGCGCCTCCTCGATTTCTTGTGGCGACATGCGTTGGCCATTGCCGCCATACCAAAGCCAAAAAGCCACATACAAAAGAAGCAAGGGCCCAAAGATGGCAAACATTTGAGGGCTCATGAAAAGCCTGAGCTTATGCGCCTTGGCCGACTACCGTGAATTGATCTTGGTTGTGTTTCAACCATTCCTGAGACAAACGATCGTCTTGTTGGTTGGGATGGAAGTCAGGTGATTTGTATTCACGCCAATGCGCTACATTGCCCCTGAACAAGCCATCTTTTGACATTAAAAATTGGTAGGCACTTTTCCAAGTGCTGAGCTTGAACAATTGGCGGTCGTGCCAAAGGTTGCGAACGGTTTGCAGCAAGACATCCGACAAAAATTGGACGGTGATGATGTGGAACAGTTTGATGCGCCACTCTTCATTGCCCCCCAGTGCTTTGTAGACATCAAAAGCTGTGCAGCGGTGCTCTGACTCTTCGGCACTGTGCCAAAGCCACATGGTTTTGAGTCGTTCTTCGGTGCCATCAAACACTTCGGGATGGCGCAACATCCATTCAGCAAAAATGGCGGTGAAATGTTCAGTGGCAGCTGTTGCACCCAAGTGCATGCGCACGTTCAAGTGGGCATTCTTTTTGATGCGCGCAGCAGAATTTTGCGCAATGACATTTCGAAAGCCCATGGTTTCTAGGTGATCATTGAACAAGGCATGAATTCGGCGATGCGTGGCTTCTTGCCCGATGAAACCTTGCACTTCTTTTTTGTATTTGGCTTGCTCAGCTTCGGGCAGCGCTTTTAACCCCGTGCGAACCGAGTCAATGAAAAACTGCTCACCCACAGGAAAGCTCATGGACAGGGCATTGAAAAAAGCTGATTTAAAGGCGTCACCACCACACCAATTGGCTGGAAAAGGTGCGCTGAGATCGATCAACAGTTTGCGGACAAGCAATTGCGACATGAAGTTACCTGCTAAATGCTAATGGACCTGCTTGAGGATCAAGCAATACCTGAATTTGACCATAAATGAACTGCCTTAGGCTTATCAGGGAAATACCTAGCCAAATAGGGCTTTAGAGGTATGGTCATAAGATCAATTCTCAGCACAATCCCCCCATCCCATTCGTTCTTGTCAAAAGTTTGCCAGGAACTTGTTCGTGACCCCCAAAGAAGATTGTTGAAAGACCCTATGAGCCAAGTTAAATTGATTTTGGAACATGTCTACGCACATGAAAAAACCACCCCAGACCGTGTCTACATGACACAACCCACGGGGCAAGGGCAGGTTATTGACTACACCTGGCGAGAGACACTGCAACAGGCGCGCGCTATGGCGGCCTACCTCAAGGCGCAAAACTTGGCACCCGGCGCCAGGGTGGCCATTCTTTCTAAAAACTGTGCCCATTTCATCATGGCCGAGTTGGCCATTTGGATGGCCGGCGGCACCACTGTGGCCATCTTCCCAACTGAAGCCGGTGAGACCATTCGGTATGTTCTGGACCATAGCGAGGCCAGTTTCTTGTTTGTCGGCAAGTTGGACACTTGGCCTTTACAGGCACCGTTTGTCCCTTCCACCATGCCTTGCATCGCGTTTCCATTGGCGCCCCAAAACTCATTCACCCAATGGGATGATGTGGTCAAGCAAACTGCACCCTTACAGGGCGACATCGCACGTGCGCCCTCTGATTTGGCCATGATCATGTACACCTCTGGCTCGACGGGTCAGCCAAAGGGCGTGATGCACAACTTTGAACGCATCTCGGCTGCTACCAACGGCATTGTGAAAACCCTCATAGAAACCATGGGGGATCGCGACGATGGCCGCATCTTGTCTTATTTGCCATTGGCGCACGTGTTTGAGCGCGCTTGGGTGGGCGCAAGCTCATTGGTGCATGGCAAAACCCATGTTTATTTTGCCGAATCACTTGACACCTTCATTCAAGATTTGAACCGGGCGCGCCCCACCATGTTCATTTCAGTGCCTCGTTTGTGGCTGAAATTTCAACAGGGTGTTTTCAGCAAAATGCCGCCCGCCAAACTCAATGTGCTCTTGAACATTCCCATTTTGGGAGGATTGGTGCGCAAGAAGATTTTGAAAGGCCTGGGTTTAGATCAGGTCATCGTGGCAGGCAGTGGTTCCGCTCCCATTCCCGCAGAGTTGATCACTTGGTATCGCAAGTTGGGACTGAACCTGCTGGAAGGCTACGCCATGACCGAAGACTTTGCGTATTCGCACAATTCCACCAATGAGGTCAACGCACCAGGTTGTGTCGGTGTGCCTTTGGAGGGTGTACTGGCGCGCATCAGTCCTGAGGGTGAAATTTTGGTGAAGTCCCCTGGACAGATGGTGGGCTATTACAAACGCCCCGATTTGGATGCAGAGTCTTTCACTGAGGACGGATTCTTCAAAACAGGTGATCAAGGTCAGCAACGTGCCGATGGTTTGCTGAAAATCACGGGACGTGTCAAAGAATTGTTCAAAACCTCCAAAGGCAAGTATGTCGCGCCAGCGCCCATCGAGAACAAACTCAATGTGCACCCCATGATCGAAATGAGCATCGTGTCGGGGGTGTCCCAGCCCTCAGCCTACGCCATGGTGGTTTTGGCAGAAGACATTCGTCCCAAAATGCACGAGCCTGACATGAAAGCGCAGGTTGAGCGTGAACTGACTGCGTTGTTGGACAGTGTGAATGACAGTTTGGCAGACTACGAAAAACTGCGCATGCTGGTCATCGCCAAAGAAGCGTGGTCCATTGAGAACGGCTACCTTACACCGACCATGAAGATCAAACGCAGTCGCATCGAGGCTGCAGTTGAAAACCAAGTAGCTTCATGGTACGAAAAATCTGGCAGCGTGTTTTGGGCTTGAACCAGAAGGAATTGACATGAACCGCGTATTGGCCCACACAGGTGCAAAGTATCCCATCCTGCAAGCCCCCATGGGTTGGATTGCCAGAACACAATTGGCGTCGGCTGTGTCGCGTGCGGGTGGCTTGGGCATCATCGAAACGTCCTCTGGTGAGACCGCCAATTGCCAAGCAGAAATAAGCAAAATGCGCGAATTGAATTTGCCCTTTGGTGTCAATTTGCCCATTCGCTTTTTAAAAGACGATGCCATGCTCAAATTTGTGTGTGCATCTGGCGTTAAATTTGTAACCACCTCCGCAGGCAGTCCTGCCAAATTCATTCAACCTCTCAAAGATGCAGGCATCACGGTTTACCACGCCGTGCCTACTGTTGATGCCGCCTTGAAGTGTGTTGATGCTGGCATCGATGGCCTGGTGGTGGAAGGGTCTGAAGGCGGTGGCTTTAAGAACCCAGAAGATGTGTCTACCTTGGTCTTGTTGCAAGCCATTCGCGCCAAGGTTGATGTGCCCTTGATTGCAGCAGGCGGCATTTGCGATGGAAGGGGCATGGCTGCTGCTTTTGCGCTGGGTGCAGAAGCCATTCAGATGGGAACGCGATTTGTCAGTTGTGCAGAAAGTCCTGTTCACAACAATTTCAAAAACGCCATTGTGTCTTCAAAAGAAACTGGCACTTGGATGTTGAACACCAAATCGACGCCATGCATTCGCGCTTTGAAGTCTGAAAGAACCGCTGCCATTCACGCGCAAGGCATCATGTCCTTTGATGACATGAAAGGCATCTTGAACGTGTACTTTCAAGGTGACATGGAAGCAGCACCCGCGTTGGCGGGCCAATCAGCCGGCTTGATTGATTCGGTCAAATCGGCCAAAGACATCATTGAAGACACAGTGGCCCAATTTTTTGAAATCAGCCAGCGCATGGGTGATTTGGCCAAGCAAAGAAGTTTCAGCTAAACCTTGAAAGTTAACAACAAGCTTTGGCGTGCAGTGTCAGCGCTCTAAAGGCAGACCGTTCAACCAGTTATCGCCACGCCGATAAAGCGATTGAACACCATCACCTTTGAGCATTGGCATGTCCATTTTGACGGTGTAGCCTATGCGCGTCTGAATGTAGGCCAAGTGGCGATAGCCCTCAGGAAACTTTGACAAAGCTTCTGCGTCCAGTTGAAGCCTGGCGGATGGATCGACCGGATCAATCCGGTCTTTCTCATAAATGGGCTGGCGATGCACCAAACCCCACTGGCCATTTCTTTCTTCAAAGAAATCATAAAAGCGTCCCGTGCACACCACGTCGCACAAAACACCTTCTACCAAGCCGCGCTGAGAAATGGTCATTTTGGTTTGTGCAATGGCCCGTGTGCCTTTGACCTCGATGGACGAGCCACCCAGAAAATGCAAAATACTGACGCCTTTGTTCCATCCCTCAATGGTGACTTTGATGAACTCCTCAAAGGGGCCTTGAAACCAAGTGGCCATCATCACGCCATCGTCGTGCCAGACGGTACGGAATTTGTCCCAAAGTCCGGCATCTCGCCAGACCGCCCAGTTCTCAACCAATTGGCGAATGCGCAATTGCTGCGCCATCTCATGTGCCATGCCTAGCGCCATGTTCTGAGTCGTGTTGCTTGTCATGTGTTTATTCAAGTTCAATCTTTTTGTCGACAATGACTTTTTTCAAATTCCGAATGTCGCGTTCGACGCGCATTTTGAATTCATTGGGTGTGCTGGCATTGGGGGAGCCGCCAAAGGAAATGAGTTTTTGTCTGACCTCGTCTTGGCTCAAGACAAAACGAATTTCTTTGTTCATTTTGTCAACTAATTCTGGCGGTGTATTGCCAGGCGCTGCAATGCCCAACCAAGACTCAAACACCACACTTGGGTATTGATCTGCAATGGCGGGAACACCTTGAACAGGGCTGGCACCGGGCAGAGATGTCACTGCAATAGCCCTGACGCGCTGATCCTTTAAAAGAGATGCCGTGAGGGTCATGGTATCGACCATCACATCCAAGCGACCCGCCAACAACTCTGTCAGAGGACCCGTGCCACCTTTGAATGGAATGTGCGTTAACTGCACATTTGCGTCGCCAAAAGCCCACTCCGCTGCCAAGTGCATGGCTGTACCAATGCCAACTGAAGAGTAGGTGTACTTGTTGGGATCGGACTTGGCCTTTTGAATCAGGTCGGCATAAGACCGGATGGGCGAGTTGGGCGCTACGGTGAACGCCAAGGGATAGGTGGTGATTGTGCTGACCCATGCCAAGTCTTTGACCGGGTCAAAGGGCAGCGACTTTTTCATGGCGGCCCCACTGGCATGACCACTGGGTACCAAGAGCAAGGTGTAGCCATCACCTGGCGCGCGCACCAACATTTCAGTGGCGATGTTGCCACCAGCACCTGGTTTGTTGTCAACCACCACACTCTGGCCCAGACGATCGCTCAAGGATTTGGCGATAAGCCGAGCCACAATGTCAGAGCCGCCGCCAGCAGGGAACCCCAGCAAAAGACGAACAGGCTTTTGCGGCCAATTGTCTTGCGCTTTGACCGCCGGATTCAGACCGATGGTCAGGCACAGTGCCAGTAAGAGTTTGAGTCGGGTCATTGTGCGACGTCGTCTTTGATGGTGTTGCGCAAAATGCCAACTGCATCGACTTCGATTTCAACCACGTCGCCTGGTTTCATAAACACTTGCGGTGTGCGCTTGTTGCCTACGCCGCCAGGTGTGCCGCTGACGATGACATCGCCTGGCTCGAGTGGAATGAAAGTAGAAATGTAGGCAATTTGACGCGGAATGCTGTGAATCATCATGTCAGTGGTTGCGCGCTGCAACTCGACGCCATTGAGACGGGTGCTCAAGGTCAGGGTCTGGCCAGGTTTAATTTCATCGGCTGTGACCATCCAAGGGCCAAAACCGCCTGTGCGCCAGAAGTTTTTGCCAGCAGTCCACTGTGTGGTGAAGTTTTGCCAATCGCGCACAGAACCATCGTTGTAGCAAGAATAACCTGCGATGTGCTTCCATGCATCGGCTTCAGAAATGCGACGACCGCCTTCACCAATGATGATGGCAATTTCGCCCTCGTAGTCAAGGCGGTGAGACTCAGGAGGGCGCATGATGTCTTGACCATGGCCCACTTGCGAGGCGTTGACGCGTGAAAAAATAGCGGGTTTTTCTGTGAGATCACGACCGGTTTCTTTCACGTGATCGTGATAGTTCAATCCCACACACAAGATTTTTTCTGGATTGGGAATCACGGGCAAAAGCTGCAGATCCTCAAATGCCAAATCGGGCGCATGATGACTTAAAGCATCAGCCGCTTGCGCGAACATTTTTTTGGCAATTAAAGTTTTGAGATCGGGCGCTTGAGCGCCCAAAATAGGCGTGAGATTTAAAACTTTGTTGCCAATGACCGCGCCATAGCAGGCTGTATTGTTGAGCAAGAAGCTGATGAGTTTCATGGTATTTCTCTCTAGTTAAAAATTGGCATAGCCCATGCGGCGAGCCATGTCGGCTTGCCATGCTGAGCGCAATTGAAATTTCGGGCGGTTTCGGGCAATTCTTTCTGCCTGCGCCAAGATACTGTCGTCGTCGTTGTTCAAATCAATGACTTCTCTGAGCGGTTGCTCGCAATACCAAGGGGTGTCAACAAAGGCTTCAATTCGATTGCCTTCAGGATCCCTGAAATAAATTGAAATGGCATTGCCGTGCGTCACACAGAGCATTTCTGTGGTGCCAGAGTCTTGCTCCGCCAATGTTTTGACAGCCCGCAAAACATCAAGCCCCTGAACGCGAAACGAAATTTGATTGATGGCGTTAAAACTCAAGCCTTCTGGCTTACCCCCAGCAAGCACAATTTGATGGTGTTCACTAGGATCGCGACTTAAAAAAATCAGGGGAACGGTGCCCAGCAAACCGCGATCCGTGATGGTGAAACCTAAAACAGTTTGGTAGTAATTGGCCATGCGTTCTGCATCAAGCACAAAAAAGCCCATGTGACTGAAGGTCAGGGCGGCTTGCGCTTGAAGCAAAGGATGCTTGGATGGGTTCACTTAAAAAGAGCCTCGCTTGGCCAACGCACTGAGTGGCTTGCGCGCGTTGGGTGCTTCGCGTTCGCGCAATGCATCGGGCAGGGTCGCGGCATCACCACGTTTGCCGACCGTCGCCAACATTTGCAAGGTGTGGTCGGCAGGTAAATTCAAAACTTTGGCGCCGGCTTCTTTGTTGAAACCGCCAATGCCATGCAACGCAAATCCCTGAAGGTGGGCTTGCATGGCCATGTAGGCCCAAGCTGCCCCTGTATCGAAGGCATGCATGCCATTGGCAACCAAATCAGGTGAGCCGGCTTTTGCGGCCAGTTGATAAGAAGCAATGGCGACCAAAGCACCAGCCTTGTCGGCCCATGCCTGGTTGTTAGGGTTCAAGGTGGCAAAGAGGGCATCCCATTGGGGGTCGTTGCGAAGCACCACTGCAAAACGCCAAGGTTGCGCATTGTTGGAAGAAGGTGCCCATCGAGCCGCTTCAAGCATGCGCATGATGTCGGATTCCTCAATGGATTCACCTGTGTAAGCACGAGGTGACCAGCGCTCGGTAAATTGAGGGTCAATTGGAAAGTCAGCCTTGCGGCTGTTGGTCACTGGAGAGGCTTGGCTCATGAAACAATTTCCTGCAGAAGATAAAAAGCAATATTGTGAATTCTAGGGTGTGAGTTAAGGTGGGGGCGGCGCTGTGAGCGTTCTACACTTTTGCAGCCAATTGGGGCATCAGTCGCAGGGCATTGCCTCTGTCAATGGCCATGCGCTCTGCCTTCGACAATTGCCTGTCGGCCAAACCTTCGCGGGTCTCTGCGCCAGGGCGATAAGGGTAATCCGATCCGTACATAATTTGAGATGTAGGAATGAGCTGTCTGAGGGCTTGCATGGCGCCTTCGTGATGACCTTGCGCAGTGTCGTAATAAAACTTTTGAACTTCCTTCAGCACGCCATTGGGCAGCACTTCTTTGGCTTTTTCTTTCATGTCCACAAATTGGCGGGTGAAACGGCTCCAAAGGAACGGCATGGTGCCGCCACTGTGTGACCAAATCCAACGAATGTCAGGAAACTTGTTGGCAGCCCCCGAGAACAACATGCTGGCAATGGTTCGGGTGGTGTCTGTGGCATATTCAATCGAAGAATTTGGCAGACCGGGGATCAGGTTGCGGCAGCAATCGGGTTGAAGGGGGTGAACATAAATCACAGCTTTGCGCCTGTTGAGTTCCTCCCAAATTGGCCAAAAATGTTTGTCGCCCAAATACAGGTCACCATAGCTGGTCATCAAGCCAATACCGTCGGCTTTCAGCGTGTCATAGGCATGTGAAATCTCGCGCAAACTGCCCTCAACATCCATCAGAGGCAGCGTCGCAAAAGAGCCAAATCGACCTGGGAAATCACGCGACATTTGAGCCGCATATTCGTTGGCCTCCCGCGCCAAGCGTCGGTCTGTGTTGACATTTTTGAAGTAGGCACCCGGTTGAATCAAGGCGACCACCGACGTGGCAATGTCATTTTTGTCCATGTCATCAATGGACATTTGAGGGGTCCAACGAGGGACGCCGCCTAACCCCATGCGTTTCAAATCTGCCGCGTAGGATGGGGGCACCATGTGATGGTGAATGTCAATGCGAGTGGACTTTGTGATGGCAGGCGTGCCAAACATATTTTCAATCGATTGGCATCCTGCTAACGAGGCGCTCAAGCCGGCAGCAGAGGTCGTGGCCAGCAGAGAAGATAGAAATCCACGTCGGCTTGTGACCGATGATGAAGCACTGTCACCCGGCATGCTGGTGTTGCAGACACAAGCCAATTTGCTGGCAGAGTTTGGGGTGTTGTCGGAATGAATCATGTTGGACGCCTTAGCCACAGTTGGGCTTCTTGTTGAAGTTGTGCGCAAGCCTCAGAGCCTGCAGTTGGCAATGCAGGATTGACATTGCCGCCATTGAAAGATTGCAGGTAAGCCAAGTGGCGATAACCGGCAGGAAATTGCAAGAGTCGTTCGGTCGAAAGATGCACCACATCGCCAGGGTTGACTGCTTGAAGGAAGTCTTTGTCGTAGATGACGTTGCGTTTGGCAATGCGCCATTGGCCATGGCGTTTTTCAACCCGGTCATAAAATTGTCCAATGCATTGAACATCAACCGCTACATCGTCTAATTTGCCGCGCACCAAAATTGACATGCGCGTTTGAGCGATGGCCTTGGTGCCCTCCAATTCGACCACAGTGCCGCCCTGAAAGTGTTGCGAACTAGAGCCTTTACGCCATGCATCTTGAATGGCCGCAATGAAACTTTCAAAGGTGCCGTGAAACCAAGTGGCCGTCATGGTGCCGTCGGGGTAGACTGTATTGCGCAGTTTGTCCCAATTGCCAGCATCTCGGTAAAGCGCCCAACTTTGAACCAGTTCTGCAATTTCGAGTCGCTCGAGCAAGCTGTGTGACATACGGATGTCTTTGTTTATGGATTATTCTTGGGCAATGCCAGCACTTTTCAACAAGCGTGGCCACTTCAGCGCTTCTGATTTCAGCATGCTTTCAGTTTCGGCGTTGTTCATTTGAACAATTCGACCACTGCCTTGTTGAAGCTTCTTGCGGACATCGGCCGATTGCATGGCTTTGTCAATTTCGAGGCGAAGTTTCTCGACGATGGCGGGTGGTGTTTTGGCTGGCGCAAACAAACCAAACCAAGTTTCCATTTCCAAATCCATGGTGCCAGTTTCTAGCAGCGTCGGAATTTGCGGGCCATCAGGCGCCCGCTGGCGACTGGAGACTGCGAAGGCCTTGAGTTGGTTGCTGTCCAAATAAGTGCGGGTGGTGGTGGTGTTGTCGAAAAATAAATCGACGCGACCGCCTAACAAGTCCATGTAAACAGGTTGAGCCCCTTTGTAGGGAACCAATTGGACATCCACATTGCCCATGCCTTTGATCAAGGAGGCCAAAATGAATTGACCGGTACCTGGCCCACTGGTGCCAAAGTTGAGTTTGCCAGGATTGGCTTTGGCATAACTCAACATGTCCTTCACAGTGTTGAAAGGCAGGTCTTTGCGGCCAACCAAGGTGTAGGAATGCGACACCACAATGCGAAGGGGGATGAAATCTGTCAAGGCGTCATAACCAGGGTTTTTATACAAACCTGCGTTTAGCGCCATGTTGGACAAGCCGCCCACAATCAGGTGGTAACCATCAGCCGGTGCTTTGGCAATGACTTGAGTCCCTGCCAAGGTACCGCCCCCCGATCGGTTTTCGACGACAAATTGTTGCCCCATTTGTTCTGACAGTTTGCTGCCCAGAACGCGTGCTACCAGGTCAAACCCGCCGCCCGCAGCGGAAGGGGCAACGATGCGAATGGGCTTGGTGGGATAGTCAGTGCCTGCTGTTTGCGACCAAGCCAGGCTGGCGCTGCTGAGTGACACAGCAAGCCCAAGAAGAATTTTGAAGTTCATACAGATTTCTTTGTAAATGGCATTGCGAAGTGGGGGAAACAAAAGTCTGACAATCAAACGAGGCTGCTCAGCTGCGCATGATGGCTTTGCCCCATAAATTCAAGGTGCGTTCTTCATGTTTCCACTGTCCCACTGGACGGCTTGGTGCACAGATTTCAATTTCTGATGAAATTTCAGCCAAATTGCCATCTGGATCGCGCACCATGAAAAAGACATCATTGCCTGGCCCATGTCGTCCTACGCCCCACACAATTTCAACTCGGAGACGGCCCATGTGGTCGGCCCATTCTTTCAAAGCATGCCAATGAGGTGTTTCAAACGACTGATGGTCAAAGCATGTGACGGGTGCGCCAAACAGGGCCAGGGTATGGTGCATTTCGTTGCCTCTGACAAAGCAGGCCTTGAGGTTCCCTGTGTCGTCTTTCACCACATCAGACAATGTGAAGCCTAGGTCTTCGGTATAAAAGCGCTTCATGGCTTCGACTTGCTGTGTACGCAGCGCAAAATGTTGGGACTCGGCGGGTGGCAACACTTCAGCCTTGCTTGGCATGTTGATGTTGGCAGTCATCTGAAGCGGCTCTGATGCCAAGTCGGATGCCAAGTCGGACGCCACGTCAGAGGCCAGTGCAAAGACCATGCAATTTTGATCAGGATCCTGAAAGCCCAAAGCCTGGCGGGGCAGTTCTTGAAAGGCCTTCAGATTGACTTGGGGCAGGTGCTTGACCTGTTCAACGAAGCTTGACCATGCCGTTGGGTCTTCAAACACAAACAGGGCGTAATGGAGCCGCCCAGCATGTCCATGCGAAACAAGAACCTCTCTACCTGCCTGAGCGCAGTGCCACGTACCGTCAAGCTCCTGACAGGTCATGCCAAAAGTTTGCGCATAAAAATGAGCCATGGCAGAGGCTTGAGGCGACTGCAGATGCAGTCGTTTCAAATGTCGTGGTGGGTACATGGGACGGCAAATATTTTGGGTACAACCGTGGCACTATCACTTGCGGAAAGCGTGGTCTCTAGAGTACTAACCCTATGCTTTTCACTTTTCAACTGCTTCGGTAGTTTCAGTCACGGGCATCAGAGTTCACCTCACAAGCAAAGCCTAGGGTTTGATGGCGGCGGTTGCCGTATAGAATGAAAAAAATGACGCAAAAGCCCCTCTCCAATAGGATAAATCTATGCAAAAAAGACTGTTTCTGACTTCTATCGCACTTGCCGCGGCAGTTTGCAGTGCCCCTGCAATGTCTCAAGATAAATTCAAAATTGGCTTGATCTTGCCCATGACCGGTCCGTTTGCCTCAACCGGCAAACAAATTGAGGCTGCAGCCAAGCTCTACATTGCACAAAACGGCGACACCGTGGCCGGCAAAAAAGTTGAGCTCATTGTCAAAGACGACACCAGTGCACCCGATGTCACCAAACGCATTGCGCAAGAATTGGTGGTCAACGAAAAAGTCAGTGTGCTGGCAGGCTTTGGCCTGACACCCTTGGCCTTGGCCACAGCCCCCATTGCAACGCAATCCAAAACACCCTTGGTGGTCATGGCGGCCGCTACTTCCAGCATCACCGAAGCATCTCCCTTCATCGTTCGCACCAGTTTCACATTGCCCCAGGCTGCGGTCGGTTTGGCCGATTGGGCGCCTAAAAATAACGTCAAAAAAGTGGTGACGTTGGTCTCTGATTACGGCCCTGGCATCGATGCTGAAAAGTATTTCAAAGACCGTTTTACCTTTAACGGCGGGCAAGTGATTGACTCATTGCGCGTTCCCATGCGCAATCCCGACTTTGCGCCTTTCCTGCAAAAGGTGCGTGATGCCAAGCCCGATGCGGTGTATGTGTTTGTGCCATCGGGCGCTGGCGCTGCTTTGATGAAGCAATTCGCTGAACGTGGCATGGACAAAGCCGGCATTCGCTTAATTGGCACTGGCGATGTCACGGACGACGACATTTTGAATGGCATGGGCGATGTGGCCTTGGGCGTCATTACATCGCACCATTATTCTGCTTCGCACAACTCGCCGGCAAACAAAAAATTCGTAGAAGCTTTTGGCAAAGCCAATGCAGGCTTGCGTCCCAACTTCATGGCGGTGGGGGGCTACGACGGCATGCGCGTCATTTATGAAGCTGCTAAGGCCACCAAAGGCGCAGGCGGTCAAGCCTTGCTCGACGCCATGAAAGGCCAAGTGTTTGAAAGCCCCAGAGGGCCCATTTTTATCGATGCTCAAACGCGCGATGTGGTGCACAACATCTACATTCGCAAAGTAGAGCGAGTCGGTGGACAGCTTTATAACCAAGAGTTCGAGACGATCAAAGACGTCAAGGACCCAGGTAAAACCCGTTAACCTAGCTTTTACTTCATCAGCCCACCCCTTGCGGGTGGGTTGTTCAATTCATGTTGACCATTTTGTTTGACGGCATTGCCTACGGCATGCTTCTGTTTATTTTGGCTGTGGGTCTTGCGGTCACGATGGGCTTGATGAATTTCATCAACCTGGCGCATGGTGCCTTTGCCATGGCTGGCGGTTACCTCACTGTCTTGTTGATGCAGCGCCTGAATGTGCCATTCCTTTTGTGTTTGCCCATCGCTTTTGCTTTCACAGGTTTGCTGGGGGCGTTCTTAGAGCGCACTTTGTACCGCCGCATGTATCAAAAGCCCCACCTTGACCAAGTCTTGTTTTCAATTGGCTTGGCATTCATGTCTGTCTCAGCAGTGGACTATTTCATGGGGTCGCAGCAGCAGATCATTCAATTACCAGAATGGTTGCGAGGCCGCACGGAGTGGTGGGATGGTGCTTTGGGCATGGGGCATTACCGCCTGTTCATCATTGCCATCTGTGCGTCATTGACCATCGGCTTGCAATATGTATTGTCTAAAACACGTTTTGGCAGCCAGTTACGCGCCAGCGTTGACGATTCACGCGTGGCTGCAGGCTTGGGCATTAATGTCAACATGGTGTTTGCCATCACGTTTGCCATGGGTTCAGGCTTGGCAGGTTTAGGGGGCGCATTGGGTACCGAAGTGTTGGGCTTGGACCCCACCTTTCCTTTGAAATTCATGGTGTATTTTTTGATCGTGGTGGCCGTGGGCGGAACCACTTCCATCACAGGCCCTTTGTTGGCTGCTTTGCTTTTAGGTGTGGCCGACGTGGCAGGCAAATATTACGTGCCTAAGTTAGGCGCCTTCATTGTGTATTCCTTGATGCTGCTGATTTTGTTGTGGCGACCCCAAGGCCTGTTTGTTCGTCAAGGGGCTAAGTCATGAATGCAAACAACACCAGCTTGCAGTCACAACTTCTGCAAGCCTCTCGTTGGAAGTTGCATGAAGTGGCCTTGTGGTTGTTGGTCTTTGCAATGCCTTGGTTATTCCCAAGCCATGCCTTGATCGTCAACGAGGTTGCCATAGTGGCTTTGTTCGCACTCTCGCTCGATTTGGTCTTGGGCTATGCCGGCATTGTGTCCTTGGGTCATGCTGCCTTTTTAGGCTTTGGTGCCTATACCGCAGCCTTGTTTGCCAAACACATCATGCCCGACCCCTTTGTCGGTTTGGTGGTGGGCATGGCTGCCAGCATGTTGTTAGGTGCCGTGTTTTCGCTCACCATTTTGCGCGGAACTGATCTCACCCGATTGATGGTC
Source organism: Pseudomonadota bacterium (assembly GCA_041172085.1). Lineage (GTDB taxonomy): Bacteria > Pseudomonadota > Gammaproteobacteria > Burkholderiales > Burkholderiaceae_C > Limnohabitans_A. Next base: position 32,079 of record JBEDKQ010000004.1, read on the forward strand.
ACTTTGGGCTTGGCCCTCATACTTTTAGAGCTGGCCAATAAGTTGGATGGGCTCACGGGTGGTTCAGATGGTTTGCAAGGCGTGGTCATGGGGCCTGTGCTGGGGCGCTTTGAATTCGACCTGATGGGGCAAACCGCCGCTACCTATTCTCTGGCAGTTTTGTTTGTGCTGTTTTTGGCGGTGCGCTATTGGGTTCACTCACCCCTGGGTGCCACAGTCAAGGCCATTCGTGACAATCGTTTGCGTGCTTTGGCCATTGGCATCAACGCCAACGCCAAAATTGCATTGGTCTATACCGTGGCCGCTGCCTTGGCTGGCGCCGCGGGTACACTGATGGCACAAACAACGGGCTTTGCCTCCTTGGATATTTTTGCCCTTGATCGATCTGCAGACGTCATGTTGATGCTGGTCATTGGCGGAGTAGGCTGGTTGTATGGCGGATTACTGGGTGCAGTGGCATTCAAACTCATGCACGATGTGATTTCTGGCATCACACCACAATATTGGACCTTCTGGATTGGTCTTTTCTTGGTCGTTTTGGTGTTGGTCGGTCGTGACAAACTTTTCAAGCCATGGAAGTGGTGGGCATCATGAACAAGGCCGCATCCTTGACTTCGGCTGTGACACCTCGTTGGGTTTTAGAGACTCAAAACTTGGTGAAAAAATTTGGCGGCATCACTGCAACCGATCGGGTTAATCTAAAGCTCTCTCATGGCGCCCGACACGCCCTGATTGGCCCCAATGGCGCTGGCAAAACCACGTTGATCAATTTGATGACGGGGGTCTTGCCCGCTACTTCGGGGCAAATGTTTTTGGAAGGAAAAGAGATCTCCCAAATGGCGCCGCATTTGCGTGTCAAGCAAGGCTTGGTCAGAACTTTTCAGATCAATCAACTGTTTAACAGCATGACGCCCTTAGAAACTTTGGCCATGGTCATCAGTGAGCAAAAAGGGCTGGGGCGCAAACCATGGCAGGCACTTGGACGCTCAAACGAAGTGGTCAATCGCGCTGAAGAATTGCTGGAACTTTTCCATTTGCAAAGTGTGCACCATCAAGTGACGTCAGAAATGCCTTATGGCAAGCGGCGATTGCTAGAAATGGCCATTGCTTTGGCGTGTGAGCCTCGCGTGCTTTTGCTTGACGAGCCGGTGGCCGGTGTTCCGGCAGGAGAGCGTGAGGAGCTGCTCAACACGGTTGCCAAGTTGCCCAAAGATGTTTCGGTGCTCCTGATAGAGCACGACATGGACTTGGTCTTTGATTTTGCAGAGACCATTACGGTGTTGGTCAATGGCGCTGTTTTAACAGAAGGCACGCCGCAAGAGATTGCCAACGATCCTCAGGTGAAAGCCGTTTATTTAGGCCACGGCGAGGGCTTGCAACATGTCTGAATTGTTAGAAATTCACCAGTTGAGTGCAGGCTATGGTGAAGCAGTGGTCTTGCAAAACATCAGCTTGGACTTGGCAGAAGGTCATACCCTGGCTTTGCTGGGTCGAAATGGCACAGGCAAGACCACCTTGTTAGACACACTGGCCGGAGCCACTCAGCACCATGGGGGGCGCATTCAATTTGCCGGCCAAGAGTTGCATCGCATGGCTTCGCACCAACGCGCGGCCTTGGGCATTGGCTGGGTTCCGCAAGAGCGGAATATTTTCAAGTCACTCACTGTGCATGAAAATTTAACGGCAGTGGCACGCCCCTCTCGAAACCCTCAGGCGGGGGCCCCTTGGACACCCGAGCGGGTCTATGCAATGTTTCCAAGATTGGCTGAACGCAAGTTAAATTTAGGGACTCAACTGTCTGGCGGTGAACAGCAAATGTTGGCCGTGGGCCGTGCCTTGGTTCTCAATCCCCGCTTGTTGTTGCTAGACGAGCCGCTTGAGGGTTTAGCGCCTATCATTGTGGAGGAGTTATTGCTTGCAATTTCCAAAATCACCAGGGAAGAGGGCATGTCCGCCATCATTGTGGAGCAACACCCTCAAGCCATTTTGGCCATCAGTCACAAGGCGGTGGTATTGGACCACGGAGAAGTGGTCCACGCCGGTACGGCGAAAGAATTGCAAGAGCAGCCAGACTTGCTCGACAAGTTGCTGGGTGTGACGAAGAAGTTGATGTGAACCTATTCAGAGGACGAGAGTTGTCATGTTTTTAAAAAATGCTTGGTATGTTGCCTGTCAGGCGCACGAGATCACTGAGAAACCCTTGGGCCGCAAGATTTGCAATGAGTCCATGGTGTTTTATAAAAACACGGAAAGTAAAGTGGTTGCGGTCCAAGATTTTTGTCCGCACCGTGGCGCCCCATTGTCATTGGGGCGTGTTTGCAATGGTCAATTGGTCTGTGGCTATCACGGCTTGGTGATGGGGTGCGACGGTCATACCATCAACATGCCTGGCCATCAGGTGCGTAATTTTGAACCCATCAAGAGCTATGCCGTCATAGAGCGATATGGCTTTGTATGGGTTTGGCCAGGCGATCAAAGCAAGGTTGACCCGGCTCAAATGCCTGTCTTTGAATGGTTTGACAATCCAGAATGGGCCTATGGTGGTGGGCTTTATCACATCGCATGTGATTACCGTTTGATGATCGACAACCTGATGGACTTGACTCATGAAACCTATGTCCACAGCACCAGCATTGGTCAATTGGAAATTGATGAAACCCCCAGCCGGACAGTCACCGAAGGCAACAGTGTGACCACCAGTCGTTTCATGGAGGGCATCAAAGCACCCCCATTCTGGAAAATGGCCATGCGCGCCAATGACCTAGACGATGACGCCACAGTAGATCGTTGGCAGATATGCAAATTCACGCCCCCTAGCCATGTGCTGATTGAGGTGGGCGTTGCCTTGGCTGGGAAAGGCGGTTATCACGCCGATCCCAAAGACAAGGCCTACAGTGTGGTGGTCGACTTCATCACGCCAGAAACCGAAACTTCAATCCATTATTTTTGGGGCATGGTGCGGCAATTCAAACCAGAAGACCAAGAACTCACTGCCAAGATTCGCGAAGGACAGGGCAAGATATTCAGTGAAGATTTGCAGATGCTTGAGATGCAGCAAAAAAACCTGCTGGCCTTTCCTGAGCGCAAACTCAAAATTTTGTCGATTGATGCAGGAGGCGTGATGTCGCGCCGTGTCATTGATCGTTTGTTAGCAGCTGAGAAGGCCCTTTGACATGTTACGTTTAACCCGTTGGATCCAATCTGTTTTGATTGTCGTTGGTGTTGCAACTGGCACAGGGGCCATGAGTCAACAGGCTTACCCCAACAAACCTCTCAAAATCGTAGTGCCTTTTGGTGCAGGTGGTGTGGCCGATCTAACGGCACGCACGGTGGCGCAAAAGTTGGGCGAGAACATGGGCCAAAGCATCGTCATTGAAAACAAGCCAGGTGCTGGCGGTGTTGTGGCCACAGATGCTGTCGCCAAATCTGCGCCCGATGGTTACACCTTGCTGTTAATGTCCAATGCCACTGCTGTCAGTGCAGGGCTCTTCAAAAGCTTGCCCTACGATGCAGAAAAAGACCTCACGCCTTTGTCGATCTTGGGCACCTTTGACATTGCCATTGTGGTACCGCAAGAATCCAAGTTTGTAAATTTGGGCGACCTGCTCAGTTTTGCCAAAGCCAATCCCGGAAAGCTCAACATCGGCAGCATCAATGTGGGCAGTACGCAGCACTTGGCTGCTGAGCTTTTCAAGTCCACTGCGGGCATCGATGCGCAAGTGGTTCCCTTCAATGGCACGCCTGCAGTGCTCACGGCATTGCGTGGTGGTCAAATTGATGTGGGTGTTGAAATCTTGGCACCTGTTTTGCCGCAAATTAAAGGCCAAGCTTTGCGGGCCTTGGCAGTGACGGGAGACAAACGTTCAGCTGCTTTGCCACAAGTGCCGACAGCCAAAGAGGCTGGCGTGAGAAGTTTGTATGCTGCGTCTTGGAACGCACTGGCCGTGCCTTCTAAAACACCTCGTGACATCGTTCAGCGCCTCCATCAGGAAATTCAAAATGCTTTGAATGCGCCGGACGTTCGTAAGAAATTAATCGACATGAATGTAGAGCCTCAGCCGAGTACCTTGCAGCAAGCGGCCGAACTGTTAGGCAGTGAAACCAAACGCTGGGGCGATGTGATTCAGCGTGCTGGCATTCCCAAACAATAACGCTGTCAAAGTGGCGAGTTGACCGCATCAGAAAGCCTGTGAATGTTTGACATACTGGCCATCACAGCGCCCATCTACATTGCCATTGCTTTAGGTTATGGACTGACGCGCTGGGGTTTCTTTCAAAAAACAGACATGCGTGCGTTTGGCACCTTTGTCGTGAAAGTGGCCATGCCAGCCTTGCTGTTCAACGCTTTGTCTCAACGAAAAGTGGCCGATATTCTGAATGGCGAATATGTCCTTGCTTATGCCTTGGCCTCGTTGCTGACCATCGGCCTCAGTATTTTTTGGGCTGTGAAGGTGCTCAAGGCCAGCCGAAGCCTCAGCAGCTGTTTGGCCATGGGCATGAGTTGTCCCAACAGTGGTTTTGTGGGCTATCCCGTCATGCTTCTCAGTTTGGGGCCCTTGGCATCTATGGCTGGCGTGGTATTGGCATTGAACATGATGGTTGAAATTTTGTTCATCATTCCGCTGTTGTTGGCTTGGGCCGAAACAGGTGATCAGCAAGGAGGCTGGCAGGCTATTTTTGTGAACACAATCAAAGGCATGCTTTACAACCCCATGATTTGGGGCATTGTTCTGGGTTTTGCATTTTCTTGGTTCGAATGGCAACTGATTCCTAGCCTTGGTCGCACGGTCAATTTATTTGCACAAGCGAGTGGGGCCTTGTCATTGTTTGTCATTGGCGGTAGCTTGGTGGGCTTGTCTGTTCAAGGCATGGGCGTGCGCGTCGTGCAAATTGCGTTGGGCAAACTCATACTGCACCCCTTGATGATGCTGGTGGTGTTGCTGTTGATCGTGCCCCTACAAGACCCCGTCTTGTGGACCGCTGCCTTGCTGACCTGTGCTGTGCCGATGTTTGGCATCTACCCCATCTTGACCCAAAAGCATGGCCACGACGGATTGAGTGCAGCGGCCTTGTTGGTGACCACCATGGCTTCTTTTGTGACTTTGAATGTGTTGCTTTGGCAATTGCAAAAGCATGGCTTGCTTTAAAGTGTTTCAAGCAATTCGTGCGCAATGTCCCGAATTAAAGCCAAGGTGGCTTGCTGCGTCAAAGTGCTAGGGCGTAAGGAGCTCACTGCACAGCTCAATTGAATGCTCAAGCGTGGATCTGCAATAGGGCGCGTCACAAATGCCGATGGTTTGATCGATCGCGTCACGGCATTGCGCGACAAAATGGCACTGCCTGCACCATCTGCAACCAGCTCCAAAATAGCGGTCACGCCATCAATTTCAAGTGCAACTTTGGGGCGACATCCCACATCGGCCATTTGCGCTTCTACGTGCATGCGAATGGCATTGGGGCGACTTGGAATGACCAACGGCAAACGCGAAACTTCTTTGAGAGAAATGGCCGGTGGGGGTGGGTCTTCTTGAAGACCGGGTGGTCGAGCTTGAATCAACCACAGTTCTTCTCTAAGCAAGGGCGTCAGCTCTAGTCCAGGCGTGCTGTTGGGGTTGTAAAGCAAGGCTATGTCAATTCGACCAGAAAGCAGGCTTTCTTG
>JBEDKQ010000005.1:0-34942 GCA_041172085.1 Pseudomonadota bacterium
CCCCCTCAACCGCCGCTTTCAACTGCTCCACAATCTTGTTCAAAATCGTATTCTCATGCGGGCTCCACATAAACACCGTGCCCCCATCCCCCGCCAACTCCGCCTTCAGCGCCCGCGCAAACTCAAAGTTGGGAAACACCACCGGATCGGTTAACAAAAACTCTCCCACATGCGCCACAGAACCATCGGCCTGCATCACGTGATGAGAAAACTGAAACGCCACCGCCTCATAAGGCCGCATGCCCGCATGAAACGGAATGGCCACCGTGCTGGTTTCAAAATCGATGAAGTGATACGGATACTGCCAAGTGCGCATCGCCTCCCGCATCACCCCATCGGCAAACCAAATGCCGCCCAGGTTCTCTGCGGCGGGAATGCCGTTCACTTGCATCCACTGCCGCTCCGACAGACTGAGGTGCGGGCCCTCGTCCTTCACCTTGATGGCATCCGTGCCCACCACTTCAGGACGCAAGCGAACCCGCCCATCACGAATCAACCTGTCCTTGACCGTGGCATTCAAGTAATAAATGTCCAGCACCGTGCCCTCGTCAATTTGCGAAGGCGACAAGCCATACTTCTTGCCCCAACATTCATAGAAGCCACTTTGCAGCGTATCGCCCGGGCGCGTTTTAAATTCACACTTGCCACACTGACTGCCCGGACTGGGCTCCATCTTCTGGTCCGCCTTGTAGGCCGCAGCCCACCTGGCCGCCACATCGGGCAGCGGCTCCTTCACGCCTAGGCTCTTCACCCCGTCTTGCATCACCCTGTGCACATACTCGTCTACCGGCACCAAGGCCAGCAAAGCTTTGACGCCTGCAGCTTGCAAGGCTTGCACCGCTTGCTGCGCCTGCGCACTGGCCCTTACCTTAGAGCGTCCATTGGCACGCTCTATCTTGAACAACTGATTCAAGCCACTCACAGGCGCCCGCACCGACTTGTCGGGCATCATCAAAAAACACTTCACCGTGGCCTGAGGCAACAAAGACCGCAGCACAAACGCTTGAAAGGCCACGTCTTCAATGTAGGGGCGCATATCGGACAGCAAGTCGCCACGGGCACCCACAATTTCTGGGGCGCTTGAGTTGTAAGACTTGGCCTTGACCTCAATGAGTTGAAAGTGATTGCCGTCTTTGACCAAAATGTCGACGCGCACCAAATAGTCGTTGAAGCGAATGACAGGCTCAAACAACACCACTTGGTCTTGCTTTAACAAGACTTGGGTTTGCGCTTCGGCTTCTGCGCTGTTGAGGGAAGAAATTTCAATGCCAGCGGGATAGAAACACTTGGCCAACTCGCCCACCTGGTAGCCCCCATCGGCCAGCATGGCCAGGAAGCTGTCTTCTTGTTTAAGGTTTCGGTAGAGATGCGGCTTGCCGGTGTAGAAGAGCTTGGTTGGGCACTCTGCGGCTAGTTTGAAGCGGGATTTGGTGAGGTACCTTGGGGAGCTCATATCGAATAAAGCCTCTGGTAAGACATAGTCAAACGATTAGTCCTAAGACTATTCCTTAACCCTGAGATAACTATACGACTGCAACAAAGAATTCACCAGAAAACTAACCCAACCAACCCCATAAGTAACCCAATGAAAGGCGCAACAATCCCATCAAAAATGAGCCTCCCAAAACCTTTGAAACCCCAGTCAAACTGAAATAGACTGTGCAAATGAATGAAATTGACCGTGGCCTTCACCAGTCATTGCTAACCGAATCTCTGGTTCAGCAATTGCAAGAACTAGACGCCCGCCTCACAGCGCGCCATTCAGACTTGCACGTAGAAGAAGCCCCCGACCGACTGGCAATGCATTTGGCAAAGGTCATTCAAACCGCCATTGCATCGCTCAGCAAAGACAAACGAATAGAAGTTGGCGGAGAACTGACTCAAAAACTAATTCAACTCCTGGTCGACTCCACACCCGCCAACGACCTACTGACAGAAAAGCTGTCACTTCCCCCAAGGATGCTGAAAGCCATCGATGGCAGAAAACCCGACGGCACACCAGATCAAGTTGCAGAGCCACTGATAGACCTACTAGACACCACGCTATTAACAAACGCCAATGGCGAACCCCGCATCGGCAGTCAAATCATTAGCGAAATTCCATCAGCCGAGCGCATCGACTTGGTCATGGCCTTCATCAGAAAGAGTGGCATCAGGCCCATGATGGACGCCCTTCGCTTTCATTGCGAATCAGGCAGATCACTCAGAGTATTGACCACCACATACACCGGCTCCACAGAAGCAGCAGCCCTAGACATGCTTGCCAGCATAGGCGCAGAAATTAAAGTCTCCTACGACGAATCCAACACCAGGCTTCACGCCAAGGCTTGGCTATTCAAACGAAACTCAGGTTTCTCCACCGCATTCATAGGCTCATCCAACCTCACTCATTCAGCCCAAGTAGTGGGTTTGGAATGGAACGCCAGATTCTCTGGCTCCCGCAACCCAGACGTGGTTAACAAAGTAAACGCCGTCTTTGAAAGCTACTGGAACAGTGGCGACTTTGTGCCCTACAACCGAGAGCAGTTTGACGAGCGCACCCAGCGAAACGAAAACAACGGCCCACAAATTTTCCTTAGTCCCATTGAAATAAGACCTGAGCCCTTTCAAGAAAGACTGCTTGAACAAATTGAGTTGGCCAGACAGCAAGGCCACCACAGAAACCTTTTGGTATCGGCCACTGGCACAGGCAAGACAGTCATGGCGGCCATTGATTACGCAAGACTGAAAGCCAGATTGCCAAGAGCACGCTTGCTATTTGTAGCTCATCGCAAAGAAATACTGGATCAATCCATGGCCACCTTTAGGCATGCCATGCGAGACCATCAGTTTGGCGAAATGTGGGTAGATGGCCATAGACCCACTCGTTTTGAACACGTTTTCGCATCTATTCAAAGCCTTAATGCAGCAGGTCTGGACAATTTAGAACGCAATCACTTCGATGTTGTCATCATCGATGAGTTTCACCATGCCGCTGCAAACTCATACAAAAAAGTTCTGAACCACCTAACTCCCATTGAGCTACTAGGCCTTACTGCAACACCAGAGCGATCAGACGACCTGTCCATCTTTGAATACTTCGATGGCCGCATAGCTGCAGAGCTAAGACTGTGGGATGCAATTGATAGGCACCGATTGGTGCCATTTGCTTATTTCGGCATTCACGACGGCCAAGATTTATCCCTGTTACCTTTTAAGCGCGGTACGGGATACGACATCGAAGCCTTGACCAATGTTTACACAGGCAACGACTCATGGGCCAAAACAGTCATGCAAGAAATCATCAACCGTATAAGTGATGTACATCAAATTAGAGCGTTAGGATTTTGCGTCAGCATTGTTCACGCTCAATTTATGGCCAAACGATTCAATGATGTAGGTATCAATTCTTTGGCCATCTGGTCAGACACACCTCCAGAAGAACGTAAATCTGCGCTGCAAAAGTTGGCCAACAAAGAAGTCAATGTGATCTTTTCAGTTGATTTGTTCAACGAAGGCGTTGATGTGCCCTCTGTAGACACCCTTTTGATGCTTCGCCCCACAGAAAGCCCCACTCTCTTCTTGCAACAGTTGGGGCGTGGCCTCAGAAAACATGAAACCAAATCGGTATGCACGGTTTTAGACTTTGTTGGCAGGCAGCACCAAGACTTTAGATTTGACGTGAAGCTGCGCGCCCTTCTGGGAGGCACACGAAAACAGGTAGAGCAACAGGTCAAAGACAACTTTCCCTACTTGCCAGCAGGCTGCCACATGGAGCTAGACAGAGTAGCTAGCGAAATCGTGTTGAACAGTATCAAACAGTCTGTACCCAATAGGTGGATGGCTAAAGTTCAAGAACTGCGAATTTTGGCAGTAAACAATACCGATGTTTCAATTGCAGAGTTCCTTAATGAAACAGGTTTAGATTTAGAAGATATTTACACCAGCAGCAAAAGTTGGACAGAACTTCAAAGAGACGCTGGCCTAAGCACACTAGAGCCAGGGCCTAATGAAGAACCATTGCTTCGAGCAGTTGGAAGACTTCTACACGTAGACGACCCGGATCGCCTTGAAACCTACAAGCTCTTGGCAGATTCAGACACTGCCCCCGATATTGCAAACTTGTCCATCAAGGACAAGCGCTATTTGCGAATGCTCATCGCTTCCCTAGTCGATCAAGTGGTTGGCAGAGACGCAAGCCTTGAGGAGTGCATAGAGTTACTCTGGCAAAACCCTCAAGTCTTAAATGAATTGAGTGCACTTTTTGAATATCTGACAACACGGGTTTCGCATCTTGCAAAAACTGTAGACCAGCTTTCAGACGTACCACTTTCAATTCATGCAAGGTATACAAGGATTGAGATACTGGCAGCCTTTGGAGTTGGCGACAAAGCCAGAACGCCAACATGGCGCGAGGGTGTTCTCTGGGCTAATGAAGCAAAAGCAGACTTGATGGTCTTTACGTTGGACAAGACCAGCGGCCACTTTTCGCCAACAACTAGATACCGAGACTATGCAATTAGCCGTGACTTAATTAATTGGGAAAGCCAAGCTGGAACAAGGGCAGAAAGTAACACTGGCAAGCGGTATCAAAACCATGCAAAGCTCGGATCAAAAATCATGTTGTTCTCTAGGATTAACTCTGATGAAAGATCTTTCTATTTTTTAGGCGCTGCAAATTATGTTCGGCATGAATCTGAAATGCCGATGTCTATTACATGGAAATTAGACTGTGCACTTCCTGGAGATTTATTTACTAGTTTTGCTGCGGCAGTTGCTTGATAGAAATCAACTAAGAAAACGATGGCCATCGGGCAACACCGCGCTGTAAAGCAGTCATCTCAACTGCTGCAGCCATTTGACCAAATAATGCGTTTTGCCAATTTTGATCTGAGATTACCAAAAGAGTTTCTGCTTCCTTGATGAATTTAGATTGTTCAAAATTTTTAAGCATTTCCCAGTAGAAAATAATATTGTCCTTCCTATTTTTTAAATAGCTCTGAAGAAGGTAACTTATTTGATTTTTTACTATTCGCAACTCTTGAGGCGGGCAACAAATTCCATGAGTCATTGTTGTGCCATAGGTCAAACGGAATAACGTGGTCAACTTCAAAGTTGTCTTTGAGACTAACTCCAGTCCATACACATTCCAAGTTGGGTAGCTTAGAAAATATTCTTCTTGCTTCAGAAGTACTCCGAATGTCTTCTTTATCCAGCAGCAACCCCACCACAGAAGCCACATCAATACCTTTGCCCAAGCTGGTAGTCTTTTCTGCCCATTGAAGAATCACAGCCTGGCTCACCCAATAGCCCAAGTGACTCAACTCAATCCATAGGTCATTTGGAATCAGAACGCTCTTAGTAGGCGAGTCATAGTCAAACACTCGCCCAGTAACCAAGGCGCCTCCTGCGTACTTCACTGGCCCAGTCACTATGGCAGAAGCGATGTCAGACATCACTTGTTTCAACAGCTTTTGTTTGTCAGCCGACAAGGCCCCTTTGTTTCTTTCAATCCGAAACCCGCTGTAGCCACCTGCCTTCACATAAAGGCTTATGAGTGCACCAAGGCTGCGTCTGAACTTAATCCAGTTGTCTGCGTCTGGCGCCTCAGCATTGATCTGCGGCATAAACACTTTAGATTCAATCAGAGGCCAGTAGTACTGCAGCCACTTCTCTGCCACATATCTAACAGGTAATGCTACTTTGCCATTGGCCAGCCACCTAACGTTGTTTGGGCTTTGTGTCGCAATTTCTGCCAGTGCACGAAACAACGCAAACTTGTAAGTGGCTGTCTTCTTATCGTGATTCAGTACACCTTCAATTTGATCAATAGGCCTGGTGTTGGCTTCAGACTTCAATTGAAATAGCAAGGACACCCATTCAATGCCTTGGCGCGTCATGGTATCTGAGTTGCCCCATTCGTCTATGAGGCTAAAACCCAAGCGCTCAAAGATCAAGCGCAAGTAGGCTGATGGATATGTTTTAAAGAGTCGGCCGTATGCATCACGCTCCCCCTCCCCTGTGTCAGACCTTTGGCTAGGCAAAGAGATTAATAACCGCCCATTGACCTTCAAGCAACGCTTAATAGACAAGGCCGCGTTAAACAGCTCTGTTGAATCAATGTGCATGAGAACGGCACAACACAGAACGCCATCAAACTCACCACCAAAGGGAGTTGGCAGATCAGGCAACAAACCTTGCACAACCCTGCCCTTGAGTTCTGGGTGAAGCAGCTGGGCCAGTTGAACGAACTCTTCGGTGCCATCTACACCGTAGGGTTGGAAGCCTTGTTTATGGAGTTGGGCTAGGTCTCGGCCTGAGCCGCAGCCTATGTCTAAAATGCGGCCACCTGCAGAGAATGATTCGGCGAAGCGGTGGGCTAATGGACTGGGAGCAACCTCATAGCGCTGCGCTACTTCACTGGCGTGAAGGGCGTAGTAGTCTAGGGTTGGTTTGTCCATAGGGATTCGTGGTGTCCAACTGCTTAGGGAATTCTGTAAATTTGGAAAAAGTAACAGAAAGCATAACTGAAAGCAGGTTGGAATTGCGCTTATTTGTCGAATCACGACATTCCGGATATGGATCAATGACTGATGGGTAATTGAGCCAGATCAAATCTAGACCAATTGGTCAAAAAACCAAAAGTGCTTTTGTTATGAAAGACTACATAGTTTGACCATCAGTATTTGATTGACTACATTGAATTGCGTAGAACTTTAGAACCTAGGAACTAATTCATGAACACCAACAAAGCAATCAAAGGTCTATCTGCATTCGAGATGGCTGAATACTTGGATACCGAAGAGGCCACTGCAGAGTATTTGACCCAAGTCGTAGCAGATTACAAAGAAGGAGACCTTGCGGAAGCTCTTGGCTGCATAGCCAAAGCAAGAGGCATAACTGAAATTGCCAAGGCCAGCGGCCTTACCCGCGAAGAACTCTATAAAGCTCTCATACCCGACACTCAACTAAGTCTAGACACCATACAACGAGTATGTATGGGCTTAGGATTGAAGCTCGGTGTTATGCCAGCTTGATTGCTGGTGTTAAAGACTAGGGTCGAAATTTGAAAGGTAAAACTGCATGACTTCCATCACGAAAGGATCAAATAATGTCTATGCCGATCTGGGAATACAAGACGCTGATCAGATGTTGCTGAAGTCCCATTTGGCACACAAGATCACATTGGCTATTAAGTCACAACGGCTAAGTTCGCTAGAAGCGTCACGCATCGTAGGACTTGCGCAGCCCAAATTGAAATCAATACTGCGAGGCCAGTTTCATGAAGTCAGTGAAAATGAAATGCGTGAGTACCTCAGTTGCTTAGATCATAGGTTTGATGAAATTCACCCTGGCGAAATTCTGCTTGAAGAATTCATGAACCCCATGAACATGTCTACCAGTGAATTGGCTGATGTATTAGATTTACCTCTCTCGGAAATAAATTCAATCATCAATGGCCAGCTGTCAATCGCAATGGATGTAGCACTTCGACTTGGCAAAATATTTTCAATGGATCCTAAATTTTGGCTTAACTTGCAAATTGAATACGACAGCAGAAGATCTAAGAGCGGTTTGATATTGGGACCTATAAAATGAAGACTTCTAAATTCAGCCGAGACCACAGAAACACTTTGCTGGAATTACAAAGAGAGGATCCTGAATTAGATTAGATTTCTCTCAAAGTAGCCCAACAAGAAGCTCATTTGCATGGTGTTGAACAAGCCCTGTTAAATGGCCCTAGGTACCTTGCAAAACTTTAGTTTTTTTGATTTTTTGTCTTGCAATTGCGCAGCAATGGGTTCTTGAGCAATACATTTTTTGTCAAACATCTCCATCGTCTTTTTATCTATACCCCCAACTGAGAAAAGCGCTGAAGCAGATTCATGAACAGAAGCAAAAATTTCATTTTTAAATTTCAATTTCTTTGTCATGGCTTGAATTCCACCATGGCCCATTTCCAACCTTTAAATTCATTGAGCTTTTGCAGCTGAGTTATATCGCTGGGCTTAGGTATGACTTGCCCCATTTCTAAAGTGGTCTCGATCCACAACTCAATGGCTTCATGAGCGCAAACAATAGCTTCGTCAAAGCCCATGTCTGAAGCTGAAAAGCATCCGGGAAGATCTGGCACAACTACACCCCAAGCTTGAGTTGCGTGCCCTGACTCTATGGCGACTGGGAATTTCATAACTTACTTGCCCTTCATTGCACACTCACAATCACAGTAACACCAAACTACATTACTTAGCAATAATCAGGAAGCAATTCATTTGTGCAATGAACGAGCATTTTGTTTTATCGCATGAACGTCCATCTTTTTAACGCGACCACATTTAACGTCTCTGATACCTTTAGCAATTTCCAACTTCAAATTTTTTATTTTTGCAGTTTGAATTTGCTGATAATTTTCAGATAACGTTAGCGCGTGTGCTGAAGGGTCATCAATCGTCATGTGAGTTCCAATATTGAAAGGGTTACGCCATGTTGGCACACATTCGTAACTCTGTTGAACTCTTTAATTGGGGTCAGATCAACATTGTTTTGTAATTGGGGTCAGGTCAAATTGATTGCAAATTGGGAGTCTATTCCTTACCGAAGAAATTCAGACACTGATCCACCCTCGAACGCGTTTGATAGTAGCCATGTCGCCATATCTGTCCAATGCCTTATGGAGAAGCGATTGGTTAAAAGAAAAGAGCTTAGTGCGTGCCTGGCTGAGCACCGCTTCGCGGTCTTCGGCCAATTCGTCTAGGTTGTTTAGCAGGTCTACGTAAAGGAATTCGCGCGTCAGTTTTTTGGGAAAGCTCGGCTTGACTCGGAAATGGAACTGACGGTTACCTAATTTGAAAACACCATGACGTTTGTGGTTGTAAACAAGTGTGCTGTTGTAGAGCTGGGTGGTTCCCAGACCAACCGTGTTGTATGACGATGGAGAGAACACCAAAAATTCATTGTCACGCAGAAACCCCTTTACTACCTGTTCGTCAGTTGGGGGCAAAGGACCCAACTTTGATTGAATTGGTAAGTAGTAAAGCCCCTGAGTCAGCTTTTTAAGCTTGCCTATGGACAGCAATAGATTGAGATGACGGTCAACTGATTTACTGAGGCGAGCAAGATCCATACGGCGATATACACGACCAGCCTGTAGCTTATCCGCAAGGTGCACTGCAGCACTCTTCTTGTGATTAATGCTTGATTGTTTTATTCGAAGCGTCATACTAAGCTCTCCATGTAGGGGCGCATGATGTTGTGAACACGACAATGTTCTGCCGCTAGCCAAATCTCATCCATCGTGACTTTCTTCTGCGCCCAGGCATTTCTCAATGCTTCAAGTGCAACATCGATCCCAACCTTGTTTCTGTATTTAAAACAGTCAGCAACGGTTTTAGCAACATTAGTGACTTGAATGGAAATGCCACCATCAACAACAAGCGTTGTGAGGCCAAAACTAAGATTACACATTCTGATAACGCGAAGTGGAGGAAAGTCGAGCTTTGGGGAGCGTGCCTTTTGTCCAATGGCCACCCAAAGCTGATGTGGCAACTGTGTTGTGAGCTCGTGTATTTGAAGTGCAGTCTGAAGGCAAAAAACAATCTGTGGAAATTTAAGTGCGACAACAGCGTGGTCAATCTTTTCAGTAAACATTAGGTTGGCTGGTATGTAGACGCCCTGCTTATTCTCATTAGCTGATCTGTTTCAAGCAACTTTTGAAGGACTGCACCAGAGGCTCCGAATGTGGAGAGTTCACTTGCACGAATCAAGCCTTTTTCGTGTGCGCAAAGTACAGCAGGATGAATAGGTTTTGAAGTCACATGAATGTATTTATGTTTGCGTCTGTATTTATTGATAAGTACAGACGAAATAGAAAATTAATTAAGGTCAGATCAATATTGTTTTAGCTTCAATGAAGGCTTTTGGCAATCACTGATTCATAGTGCCACGCTTCTTATGTCTGCGACTCATATGGCACATAAAAATATCTTAGCGACAAATTTATTGGTAATTTCTACAAATTTATCAATAACTTCATGTCGAAGATGAGCGTTGAATTTATTTGCGAAAAGATTGTTCAGCTATAGATTAATTTGCAAGAAAAATAGGTACAGAAAATGGGATTCATGCCACACTGAATTCCGTTTCAAATGCAGTAGTTGCATTGAAGTTTTTTATCAGCAACTTTTAAGGTACTCACCATGAGTAAAGCAACCATTCGCATAGGCAGCACTAAAGAATTTTTTGCACGTGCAAAATTGGTTGGTCGAAAATTGGATCGCGGCGATCAAGTTGAAGAACGCTTCACCCTCTCCTTCGATGATCCAGATGATTTTCTTGACATTCTTCGTGAGCCTCTACGCCAAATTCTTATTTCATTGCGTCAACCAAAAAACATTGAAGAACTGGTTGATGAACTCAAAAGCAACTCCAGTGATATACAGCAGAACATCAACAAATTAATAGGGCTTGCACTTGTTGTACGGAGTCAAATTATTCCCACCGGCTTTGTAGGCCAATACGCATATCAACGTGCTCATAAAGACGTTGTTGTAGAGCTACTTTGTGAGGACCCCGAGTTGGCAGAGATTTACCTTGAAACCGCTTTAGAAGAATCACATTTACCAGGAGGTCAGGAAGCACTAGTGAATGCTCGCGAGTATGTTGCTGAGGCGCAAGAAATTTCAGTTCGCAATACACGTTTTCAAAGTGTATGGCAGGCTATTGCTGCAACACCCAGTGATGCCTCCAGCATGCAAGCGCGCTCAATGCTGATGATGGAAATCAGCAGTTTTATTGAGAAGCTTGAAATGACCCATGGAGATGTTGCTGCTTTGCTTGGTGTCTCTAAGACTGATATAGCCGATCTGATAAACGGAAAGTTCAATCATTTTGATTTGGACTTGCTGCTAGATATGGCGGCCCGAGTTGGTATGTCACCGAAGGTAAGCTTGGGTGAGCCTCAGTTTCCATTGTCTTAAGTTACTGAGCATCATGACCAAAATAACTGCTCTTCACAAGCTATGGATGAAGCGAACTGGCTATAGAAAAGTTTTCAATAATTCTGAAGCCAAATTTAAATTGGTTCGGAAGCATATTCAAGCTAGAAATAAAACTGCCAAAGCTTCTGTGATTAAAAATTTGATTCAAACAGACGAAGAGCATGACCTTGCGTTGAAAGAACTTTCAAAACTTTTCGATTTGGATCCTGAAGTGGGTTCAGCTGATGGGAATAGGCTGGAAGAGCTCGTTACACTTGTTCAAGCATATGAGGTCATTCACTTCCCAATGGAGTAGGTTTCTTAAACAAGTACAGAAAGTCCGTGCTTGTTAACAATGTCCAATAACTTAAGCGCCATGCCACTTGGCTTCTTAGTACCTGCCTCCCACTTCTGAACAGTAGACTGACTTGTGTTCAGGTACATCACAAAGATTGGTTGGCTAACTTTGACACGCTCTCTTATTTTTTTGATTTGCACAGGTTTTAATTTTGGAGTTTTAACAGTGCACTTTTCATCAAACTTGCGCATGGTGGATTTATCAATAGCGCCGACCAGATAGAGAGCTGTAGCTGACTCATGAACTGACTCAAATATGTCGCTTTTGAATATCGTTTTAGTTTTCATTTGAAGCCACCATGAAGTTGCACCCACCTTAGCACTTGGTTCAACTTTGTTCAATTTTATTAATTGGGGTCAGATCAACATTGTTTTGGAATTCTCTCAAGAAAAACAAGCTTAGGTCAAATTCATTTCCACCCTTTTACCGAGTGCCACCGCAGCACATGTCAACGTAGCGATAGTAAGACTAGGATCACTCTCATCAAGCAATCTGTTGAGGGCCGCACGACTGGTTTGCATCCGTTTAGCCAACTCAGTTTTTGTAAGTTGCTGCTTTTCCATTTCCTGTGCAATTTTCCAAGCAATCACCTTCTTGAAAGCCAATGCGTTTGCAATGAACAGTTGACCATCGTCCTCTAAAAATTGATCGAAGTTAGAGCCGATATTTTTCTTTGCCATTTCAATCTTTCTGTAGCGACTTCCGTCGCGCAAATTCAACTCAAAATGTATCATTTTTGGTACGATTTGAATATTTTAAAATCAACACTAGGCAGACAATTGCTGAGATCAACTCATCTATCGCACATCAATATCATCTCGATCGAATACAAAGTTTTTAGGCATAGCAGTTCTAAGGACACGAACCCCTTTCAATACCTCGAGCTTGCTTTGAACTTTTTCTACAAGGAGTTCTGAGACCTTACCCTTTTGACGCACAGCTTGCCTTAGCTTCAGTTCATCACCAACTTTTAGTCCTAGCTCTTTGACCAGTGTGACTGGCAACTTGACTGCCAAGCTGTTTCCCCATTTAGCAATGTGCATAAGTCCCTCACGAATTGATTTACAAAGATCAATGTATTCCTTATCGCTTTGACTTTCAACGCATTTAATTGGGGTCAGATCAACATTGTTTTCACCAACAGCATTCACGCCCTAACGCAAAAGTTAATCAACCTTGTAACAATTAAGAAGGAACTTGAAAGCATTTCTCCTGTGAAACCCTAGTCCTCCATTTCAGATTTATCGATAAGATAAATTTTTGGTAGACACATCAAAGGAAACAGCATGAATTCAAAACTGCGTCGCACAACTTTAGGTTCACTGGCACTGCTCACCTTCACCACCCTGCTTTCATTTTCTGGACAAACACTGGCCCAGAACTTCCCCACAAAACCCATCAAGCTCATCATTCCGCACGCCGCTGGCGGCAATTCCGATGCCTTTGGACGCATACTGGCCCAAAAGTTAAGTGAACGAATTGGTCAACAAGTTGTCGTTGAAAACAAGGTGGGTGCCGGCGGAACCATTGCGGTTGCATTCACGGCCAAATCTGCACCCGATGGTTACACATTGGTCGTTGCAGACAACGGCACACAATCTATTGCGCCAACGCTTTATGGCCCCAAGCTTCAATACGATGTGTTCAAAGACTTTAGCCCCATCACTTTGGCGGCCACGTTTCCTGCCGTTATTTTGATTCACCCTTCGGTGCAGGCCAAAACACCTAAAGAATTCGTAGCCTTGGTAAAAAGCCAACCTGGCAAATTCACATTTTCTTCTGCAGGCACGGGCAATGGCTCACACCTGGCATTGGAGTTGTTTAGATCGGCCGCTGGCGGTTTAGACATGGTGCACATTCCCTACAAAGGTGGGGCACCAGCCATGCAGGCTTTATTGGCCGGTGATGTACAAATGACCAGTGTCAGCGTTAACACGTCCATGGCGCACATTCAATCTGGCAAGGCCAAAGCCATTGGATTGGCTGCCACAAAACGATCGCCTGCCCTTCCAGATGTGCCCACCTTCATTGAGTCTGGCATTCCATTTGAAGCAGAAAACTGGATTGCCATCTTGGGCCCAGCTGGCATACCCGCCCCCATTGTGAACAAGCTCAACGCAGAAATTGCGGCTTCTTTGCAATCTCCCGATGTGAAGGAACGTTTGGCCAAGTTGGGCTTAGATGTGGTTGCATCTACCCCCGCAGCCTACAGTCAATTGCTGGTGACTGATGTGCCTAAATGGGGCAAAGCAGTCAAAGACTCCGGCGCCGTAGCAGAGTAAAAGGATTACCCATGACACAAGAATTAACCATGCCAAGCCCCCGGGGTACCCTTAAACAAAAACTGCAAAAAGGTGACTTCATTGTTGCCCCTGGCATTTATGAAATGATCAGTGCCAAGGTGGCCGATCAAATGGGCTTTCATGCCTTGTACATGACTGGTTACGGCGTTTCTGCCTCGCACCTAGGCTTGCCCGATGCTGGCTTAGCCGGTTATACCGACATGCAGGGGCGCGCCCGAACCATTGCCCATGGCATTAGCAGCCCCCTCATTGCAGATGCCGATACTGGCTTTGGTGGCCTGATCAACATCAGGCATACGGTTAGAGGCTATGAAGAGGCTGGCGTGCAAGCCATTCAACTTGAGGACCAAGAATCGCCCAAGAAATGCGGACACACGCCCAACCGAAGAGTTGTTTCCCAAGCAGATGCAGTGAAGCGAATTGACGTTGCGGTAGCGGCCAGAAGAAGCTCTGACACTTTGATCATTGCCAGAACGGATGCCAGAACAGGCATGGGTTTAAGCGAAGCAATTCAACGGGGCAAATTGTTTGCCAAGGCCGGCGCCGATATTATTTTTGTGGAGTCCCCAGAATCGATTGATGAATTCAAACGAATTGGCGAAGAATTGCAAGGCACCGGTGCTTGGCTTATTGCCAACATGGTTCCAACTGGCAGATCACCCGAGCTGTCTGCAAAGCAGCTGAAGGAACTCGGATTTGCTTTAGCCATTTGGCCTGGCGCTGTCATGGCAGTTGCTGCAGCAGCCACCAAAAATGCTCTGCGGTATTTGGCAGATCACGGCACCACGGCGGGCAGTCCTGTGCCCATGATTGACATGAAAGAGTTGCATGAATTGGTTGGGTTCCCTGATGTGTGGGAATTCGAGAAAAAGTACGTTGAAACAACATGACGGCGCGCACTCTTTTTGAGAAAGTTTGGTCCCAACATGTGGTGTCAAATTTAGCGCCTGGCGTTGACCTCCTGTTCGTCGATCGCCACCTCATGCATGACCTGGGCGGCGGGGATGCTATTTTTCAAATTCGGCAACGCGGGCTTAAAGTAAGACAGCCTCAATTGACCTTTGCAACACCAGACCATGTCGTAGAAACAGCGCCAGGTAGAACTGGCGGCATGGCACCATGGGCAGATGACACCATTGCCCTGCTGAGGCAACAAACCAACGCAACCGGCATTCATTTATTTGATGTGGGCCAAAATTCGCAGGGCATTATTCATGTGATTGGCCCTGAGCAAGGCATTTCATTGCCCGGTACCACCATCGTTTGCGGTGACAGCCATACCTGCACCCATGGCGCAATGGGCGCCATTGCATTTGGCATTGGCACCACAGAAGTTCAGCATGTGTTGGCCACCCAAACGCTACAGCAGAAAAAGCCCAAAACCATGCGTGTTGAGTTTGCGGGCACAACACCTGCAGGCGTAACCGCCAAAGACATGATCTTGGCGCTAATTGGGCAAATCAGTGCTTCGGGCGGTACAGGCTATGCCATTGAGTACTGCGGGTCAGCCATTGAAGCTCTGAGCATGGAAGCTCGGTTCACCTTGTGCAACTTGTCTATTGAATGTGGCGCCAAAGTGGGCATGATTGCCCCAGATCAAACCACCATCGACTGGCTTAAAGACCGGCCCTTCTCGCCTAAAGGCAATGAATGGCTGGCCGCAACGCAATACTGGTCAACCTTGGCAAGCGACGCAGGGGCTGTTTTTGACAAGTCTGTCGTCATTGATTGCGCTAAGCTTTCACCTCACATAACGTGGGGAACAAGTCCCGATCAGGTTATCGCTGTCAATCAAAATATTCCATTACTTGACCAAGCCACCTCAAGCGTTCAGAAAAAAGCTTGGGAAGATGCCCTCGAGTACATGGGGCTTCAGCAGGGCGAGAAAATAGTTGGAACGCCTATTCAACGTGTTTTCATTGGCTCGTGTACCAATTCAAGACTGACAGATCTGAGGCTGGCTGCTGCTGTCATCAAAGGCCGCAAGGTGGCTACGCATGTCAACGCTTGGGTTGTCCCTGGCTCTATGCAAGTCAAGCAGCAAGCAGAGGCTGAAGGCTTGGATCAAATATTTAAAACGGCAGGGTTTGAATGGCGAGAGCCAGGATGCGCACTGTGCGTGGGCGCCAATGGCGAACTGGTTGCACCGGGTGAGCGATGTGTGTCAACTTCCAACCGCAACTTTACGGGCAGACAAGGCCCTGGCGCTCGTACACATTTAGCCAGTCCCGAAATGGCCGCTGCTGCCGCTTTGGCAGGCGAAATTGTTGACCATCGGAATTTCTAAAATGGAAAAATTTGAAGTCATCACGGCCATTGCGGCGCCATTTGTTCACGCCAATGTGGACACCGACAGAATTATTCGCATTGAACGCTGCGCGCGCGTTGCACGCAAAGACATGGGTTTGTGGGCTTTTGAATCAGAGCGCTTTATGCCCGACGGCACTGACAATCCTGAATTTATATTGAACCAAGCGCCATTTGTAAACGCTGGCATTTTGATTGCCTCGGAAAATTTTGGCTGTGGCAGCTCCAGAGAAATGGCGGTGTGGGCCATTGCAGGCATGGGCATCAGGTGCGTCATTGCACCCTCGTTTGGTGAAATATTTTTTGGCAACTGCTTTCAAAATGGCGTGCTGCCCATTCAATTGCCCCACGAAGACATTGCGAATTTGCAGAAGCAACTTTTGTCCAATGCCAAGCAGACTGACGCCAGTCAAATTTCCCTAACAGTCGATTTAATTCATCAAAAGCTAAAGACCCCTTGGCATCAAGATTACGATTTTCAGGTTGACCCCTTAAGACGCATCAGCCTGCTAGAGGGCCTAGACCCCATTGCCCTCACCCTAAAAAGCTTGCCCGCCATCGAAGCCTTTAAAGCTAAAAGCAAAAGTGTGAATTCTTGGATTTGGTCAAATTAATTGGGGTGATTAATTGGGGTCAGATGTAATTGGGGTCAGATGAACATTGTTTTGGCATGCTTCAACATGCGCATCCGTTTTCAGATACCCAATCGATAAAACCGCGCAGCATTCCCCACAAAAAAATCATGCTGCTGCTTTTCGGTAAATCCTGAAACCATGCTGGCAACAGAATTTAACAAGGTTACAAAATCAACCCTTAACCCAGCCACAGGAAAGTTAGACGCAAACATGCAGCGCTCAATGCCAAAAATGCCAATGGCTTGCAGCACAATTTCTTTGTTGGAGGCATAGTCCCAAGCCTGGTCTTTTAAACCGAACTCAGAAACCTTGAGGTGTACATGGTGGTGCTTGGCCAGCGCCTCCATGGCTTTACGCCAAGCACTGATGCCCTCCGCGCTTCTGTCCCATGGAAATCCGGTGTGGTTTAAAACAATGGGCGTATTGGGAAATTGCCTTGCCACTTCAGCCGCTTCATAAAGGTGCCAGTACGGCACCCTTAAGTCCCAGCTTAGGCCGTACTTTTCCAATCGCGCATACCCTTCTAGCCATCTCTTGTCTTGCATGCCACCAGGCAAGTTGTTTGTCAAAAGATCGGGCCGCAAGGTGGTCTTGGGCTTGGACCGAATGCCCTTGACCAAAGGAAAAGCAGCTTGCTTTGCCAGCACCTCTGCGGCATTGTCCGTGTCAAACCACGCGTGCGCCACAATGGCTGTAGGCAAACCGGTTTGCGCGTTGATGTCTGAAAGCCACTTGGTTTCGCCTACTTGATCGTTGCGGTCCCATTCAGCCTCGCAATGCACGGTGGCCAGCACTTCAAAGTCTTGGCTGTCTTGCAAATAGTCTTTGTATAAATAATTGCGCTTGATGGCATCGTAATTGCCCAAGAAGAAGTTGGGTTCTTCATGGTCCTTTAGCCACGGGTAGTAATTCTTTTCTAAATCCCAAAAATGATGGTGCGCATCTATGAATTGCAGCTTTTTTTTCTCGGGATTTACTTGCGTCATATCGGTGAGATCATTGAGATCAGTGAGGGAAGAAGTGTTGATCTTGCGATTGTCTAAGTTGGTACAGGACGCTGTTGGAACCTATTTCAACATCACCGCTACTGACAATTTTTCCTTTTGGAATGGGACGAATTACTTTTGCACCAGCGCACAAATAATAGGGCAATGGATTGTCGTGAGACATGGGCTTGGCGCTAATGAGTTGGTGACCCAGGCCTGAAATGACATGCCTTGTTCCAATCTCAAACAATTCACCCACTTCAATTTGACGCTGCGCAATGGCAATGAGGTCTACTACTGGGCGTACATCTCGACCACCACAGGAGGTGCCCAGTTTGACAGCTGAGAGGATAGACATGGCCGCCTCGGCCCCCAGCAAATGCACGGGGTTGTGAATTAAGACGTATTTGCCGTTAGGGCATGTTGGAATGCCTTTAGCCGCAAAAAGCTTTCCTGTTTCTAAATCGGGCGCCTCTATCACCACAAAGACGCCGCCCGCAAAGCTAAGTTCATCGGGTCTGCGTAAGCAGTTGAACATGTCGACGCGACCTTTGCCAGTCAGAATGCCGCCTTCTTCCTTGGGCCTAAAAATGCTGGGCAATTCAACAGTTCTGGCCATTGGCGCGTGCAGGCTTGCACAATCGGGTAGCAAACCGGTGTGGTTGGCCACAATGCCCATTTCGCAAAGGTCTGGCACTGTGGTCAGCTCAAAAGGAACGCTTGCCCTGTTGACTAAAACATCACCCCATGAATGATCGTTGGTAGGAATAAAGTTTTGCCCTACTTCTTTTGAGACCACGGTTTGGCCCCAAGCCTTTACCTCGTTGGTAGTTGGTGTCCATACAAAATCTGATTCGCTGGATTTGCCTGCAGCAATGACTGGCAAGCCTAAAAGACGGGCCCATTCAATGAGGCCAATTAGCAAACTAGGCTGATCGCCATCCACCGGGGAGACCACCACATTGTGTTGCTTGGCTAGCCTGGCCAATTCGGCACCCACCACAATCTCAGCCTCTTTGGTGGCCATGACCACATGCTTGCCAGACTGGATGCACGCGAGTGCTGTAGCCGCTGCACTTTCGGGATCGCCGGTGGCTTCTAGAACAGCCTGCAAAGGCAGTTGCGCTAGCCAGTCTGCACGTTGAAGAACAACACACTGGTTTTGAGAGATGGCGTTTTTTGCGGACTCAAGGTCTTGGGCCACAAAGATGTTTGCTTTGTCGATGCCAGACTGAACCGCCACTTGGAATGCTTTTTCGGGTTGTTGATCGCAGATGGCAACAACCTTAACACCCTTCATGCGATGAATTTGAGACACAAAGGTGGCCCCAAATTCACCAGCACCGACGAGTCCCACGCCAGACTCACCAGAGTGGGACGTAGAAAATTGATGGAAGATAGACTCAATGTTCATGCTTTATTCTTGCATACAAGAATAAAGTCTGTCAAACTAAACCCAGTCATGACAAAAAATAAATCCATTACCCCTACCCCGCTAGACAGCCTATCGGCTGACACAAAAAAGAGCGCCACTTTGCGCAAAGGGGACATGCACGCCAGCACCGTACAAACTTTGCGAAACCTGATCATTGCAGGCGCCATTGGTCCAGGTGAAAAACTAAATGAGCGCGAATTGTGTGAGCAGCTTAATGTTTCTAGAACCCCTGTGCGCGAAGCCATCAAAACATTGGCGCAAGAAGGTTTACTAGATATAAACCCCAATCGCTCGCCCACCGTCACGCGACTGGATGCAGAAGAAACCGCTGCTTTGATCGATGTCGTTGCGGCCATTGAAGCACTTGCAGGCGAATTGGCTGCGGCCCGTATTACAGAAGAAGAAACCGCCGAATTGGGCATTCTTCACTACACGATGTTAAAGCACCGTGCTCAAGATCAGTTGCCAGATTATTTCAAAGCCAACAAAGCATTTCATCGCTTAATTTTGGAATACTCAGGCAACCCCGTATTGCTCTGGGTTTGGGATTTATTGGCACTGCGAATTGATCGTGCGCGATACGCATCCAACTTGTGGCCCGAACGTTGGGACAAGGCCATGGTTGAGCACGGCGCTATTCTGGAACGCATCAAACAGCACGATAGTGCGGGCGCTGCAAAGGCCATGAAGTCGCATGTACAAAATGGTCTCTCTATTGTTGTGAAGTCAATTCGAGACCAATCGAAACCTACAAAAAAGAAAAAGAGTGCCAGTTCAAAGAGCACTTGACGATCAAAATCTTGTATGCAAGAATTATTTAAAAAGGAGACAGACATGACCAACTCAACCCAAAAAACTTCTTCCATCAACAGGCGCAGTGTTTTGCAAGCAGGGGCTGCAGCTTCCATTGGCTCATTTTGGATACCTTCAAAAGCAGCCGTAGAACTGAAACTCACGCACCCTGCCGACCCATCACACCCCGTGCACATTGAAGCCGAAAAGATGGTGAAGCGCATCAGCGACCGCACCAATGGCGAAATCAAAATTACAATTTTCCCCAACAACACACTGGGCTCACCCGTCGAGACGGCCCAACAAACCAGGCTTGGCGCCATCGACATGATTTTGATGAACCCAGCCAACATCGAGTCAATTTCTAAGCCCCTAGGCGTTATCAATATCCCCTATCAGTTCGACAGCTACGAGCACGCCCACAAAGCCCTCGATGTCACCGGTCGCGATTGGTTGGCTCAACAATTCTCAGCAGTAGGTTTCAGCTGGATTGCCAACTTTGAGTGGGGCTTCCGCGCACTGTCCAACAGCCGCAAAGCCATTCGCACGCCAGACGACATCAGAGGCCTCAAATTGCGAGTGCCACCCGAATTGGCCATCAAGTCTGCCTTTGAAGCCTTGGGTGCCAATACCCAAACGATTGCCTTCCAAGAGGTTTACTTGGCGCTGGCCAACAAAACAGTCGATGGCCAAGACAACCCCGTTGGCACCACCTTTGCGGCCAAGTTCTTTGAAGTGCAAAGCCACATTGCACTCACCAAACACATCTACACCTCCATCATGTTGGTGGCCAATCAGCGTGCTTGGCAAAATAAACTGAACGAAGCGCAGCGCAAAATTGTTTCAGAGGAAGCAACGGTTGCAGGTCAAGCAGCAAGAAAAGCAGTTCGCGAAAAAGAGGAAGAGCAAATTGCAATCATGCAAAAAGCTGGCGTGGCCATTACCCGCCCCGATGTTGCGCCTTTCCGCGACAAAATGGCCCCTGCCTACGAAGTTTTACGCAAGAGCATAGGCGACGAAAACTGGACCAATTGGTCACGCGCAGTCACAGCAGCTAGAACTTAATCCAAGTCTGTTCTGCCATGCTTGTTGCCTTCATCCTCTTTGCGACCTGCATCACAATTCTTTTAGGATTTCCAATTGCAGGCGCATTGGGTCTGATCGCGGCGGTCATCATGATCGCAACAAGCGGCACGGACCTGCTATTGATTTTTATCCAAAGAACTTACGCAGCCACCACGTCATTTCCGCTGCTGGCCATTCCATTTTTTATTTTGGCCGGCAACTTGATGAATGTGGGCGGCACCACCGAGCGCATTTTTGAAGTTGCAAAACTGCTGGTAGGCCGAGTCAGAGGCGGCTTGGCCTACGTCAATGTGATAGGCAGCATGATTTTTGCAGGCATGTCTGGCTCTGCAGTTGCGGACGCTGCAGGCTTGGGCGTCATTGAAATTCGGGCAATGATCAAAGAGGGGTACACGGCCAAGTTTTCGGCCACCATCTCTGCTGTATCGGCCACCATTGGCCCCATCATCCCACCTAGCATTCCGTTTGTAATTTATGGCAGCTTGGCCAATGTCTCGGTGGGCGCATTGTTCTTGGCCGGCATTGTGCCTGGCATTTTGATGGGCATTGGCTTGATGGTTGCCATTGGCCTGCAAGCCAAAAAATTAAACTTGCCTGTCTCTGAGGGCGTGAAGTTTGGCAGTGAGGCATTTAACACATTCGTGAAAGCCATTCCGGCTTTGGCACTGCCACCCGCCATTTTGGTGGCTATTTTTTCAGGTGTTGTCACCCCCACTGAAGCCGCTGTTTTGGCCACCGCATATGCATTTGTGTTGGGCCAATTTGTGTATCGCGAACTGACCTGGCAAGCATTGGTTGACACAGTGTGGGATTCTGGAAGACAAACAGCCCAAGTGCTGTTCATCATTGCAATGTCTGCCCCATTTGGTTGGGTACTGATTCAGCAGCAAGTGCCCAATCAAATTCTGCAGGCCCTCATGAAGCTGTCTGCAGATCCCATCATGATTTTGCTCATCATCAATTTGGTACTTCTGTTTTTAGGCATGTTTCTAGAAACGATTGCCATCATGATCATCACGTACCCCATCCTTGCACCTGTGATTGTCGCCATTGGCATTGACCCCATCCATTTTGGAGTGATCATGGTCGTCAACATGATGATTGGATTGGTCACACCGCCAGTAGGACTTTGCTTGTTTGTGGTGTCGGGCATTGCGAAGGTGCCCATTGCCGACATTGTGAGTGAACTGGCGCCCTACTTACTGGCCATGGTGGTGGTCTTGGGTCTTGTGACGTATGTGCCTAGCTTCTCAATGTGGTTGCCTCAATTATTCGGTTTTGGTCTCATCAAATGACGTTCCTTATTCAGCTTGATAAAACAATTGCCCATTTGTTGAAATGGGCCGTCATTGCGTGTTTCTTTGGACTGTTTTTTCTATTGGGTTTTGGCATCGTACAAAGAAGTTTTCCCAGTATTAGCGTCTCTGGCTACGACGAGCTCATTGACCTTCTGTTTATCTGGCTGACGTTTGCTGGAACAGCTGCGCTTTGGCGCGAAGGCTCACTTTACAGAGTGGGTGCGTTCGACAAAATCTGGCGCCCCGGGTTGAAGCGCTTGATTTCTATCGGCATTCATTTGTCGATGCTTTTTTTGCTTTGGATCTTGGTTTATTTCGGCGCAGATTTTGGCTTTAATTCTGGTGAAACCACACCCTATCTTCAGGTTAACAAAATTTACTGGTATGTCGCCATACCCTCCACTGCTTTGTTAATGAGCGTTTACAGCTTCGTTGCAATTTTTAGAATTTTTAAAAACCCAGATTTCGTTGAGCATCAAGAAATCAGCACCTTAGGATAGGCGTCCCTCCATATGAAAAGACTTGCCAACAAAGTAGCCGTTGTGACGGGGGGTGCAGGCGGTATTGGCGCGGCCACTGCCAAGCTTTTTTGCGAACATGGTGCCAAGGTGGCGCTGGTCGACTTGCCCGATTCACCTTTGGATGCAGTTTCTAAATCTGTTCAAGATGCTATTCCTGGTGCTGAGGTCATTTGCATCCCTGCCAATCTTGCCATTGAAGCTTCAGCTACAGAAGTTGTTTCGCGTGTTGTTTCACATTGGGGGCAACTGGACATCTTGGTCAACAACGCGGGCATGCGCTCTTATGAGCCACTGGCAGACTCAACTTCTGAAGTTTGGAATCAAATCATTGCCGTGAATTTGCTGAGTTATGTGTACATGGCCAGAGAGGCATTGCCACTTTTGCGCCAAAGTCAATCGGGCAACATTGTCAATGTGTCTTCAACGCATGCTGTTCACCCTAGGGTGGGCATGGGGCAATACGATGTGACCAAGGCTGGCATTGTTTCTCTAACCAAAACCTTGGCCTATGAAGAAGCGCAGCACCAAGTTCGTGTGAATGCAATTTGCCCTGGCGCCACACTCACGCCCTTTCACATCAAGCGTGCTGCAGAGGCTAGAAAAGCTGGCATTGAGATTGACCACCAACGCTACGAGCAAAATCTGCTCAAGCGCTGGGCCGACCCCTCCGAAATTGCATACCCCATACTTTGGTTGGCGTCGTCTGAGGCTTCATTCATCACTGGCAGCTGTCTGATGGCAGATGCTGGCACTGTCGGTTAAATGTAATCGCCGTATGACAACAGACAAAATGCTTGCTCGAAAAGACAAGCACATTGGGTGGATCACGTTTAACAACCCTGCGCGGCACAACGCGGTATCGCTTGAGATGTGGGAAGGCCTAGCACACATTGCACACCAATTTACGGCAGACCCCGACATTCGAGTGGTGGTGGTTCAAGGTGCGGGTGGCAAGGCGTTTGTATCGGGCGCCGATATTTCTGAATTTGAAAATCAACGCAACTCTGCTGAATCCGAAACACATTACAACGCAGTCTCTGCCAAGGGCATGCATGCGCTTAAAAATATCAACAAGCCCACCATTGCCATGATTCAAGGCTATTGCATTGGCGGCGGCGTGGGCGTGGCTTTGAATTGCGACATTCGCATTGCCAGTGACAATTCCAAATTTGCTGTGCCCGCAGCCAGGCTGGGTTTGGGATATGAGTATGAGGGTGTGCGCAAGTTGGTCGATGTGGTGGGGCCTTCATTTGCGCAGGAAATATTCTTCACGGCCAGACAGTTTTCTGCTTCAGAAGCCATGGGCATGGGGCTAATCAATCGCATGGTTGCGGCTGATGCACTAGAACAATATGTGCAGCAATATGCAGAAATGATTGCTTCAAATGCACCGATGACTGTTGCTTCCATCAAAACCCTGGTGAGCGAGATTGTCAAAGACGAGGCTAAGCGCAATATGGATTTGTGCGAGAAGGTGGTGGCCGCATGCTTCAACAGCGAAGACTTTAAGGAAGGCCGAACCGCTTTCATGGCAAAACGCAAGCCTGTTTTTAAAGGCAAATAGGCAGACACATGACACTCCCCTTGTCTGGCATTCGTGTTCTTGATTTAACCAACGTGCTGGCGGGGCCTTACTGCAGCATGGTCTTGGGTGACATGGGTGCAGAGGTGATCAAAATTGAAAACGCCAACAAGGGCGATTCTTCTAGAAGTTTTGAGCCCCAGGTGAATGGCGAGTCTTATTGCTTTGCGGTGCTGAACCGGAATAAACAAAGTGTTGCGCTCAATTTAAAAGACCCTGCAGGTTTGAAGATCGCCTTGGACTTGGCTTCTAAAGCAGACATTATCTTGGAGAACTTTCGGCCGGGCGTTGTGAAGCGCATGGGCTTGGGATACGAGACCGTGAAGTCTGTCAATCAAAGTGTCATTTATGCATCTTTGTCTGGCTTTGGTCAGACCGGGCCTTATGGCAAAAAGGGCGGCTTTGACATCATTGCCCAAGGCATGTCGGGCATCATGCTGATGACTGGCGAACCCGGTGGACGCCCTGTCAAAGTGGGCATTGCCATGAACGACATTGCAAGTGGCGTCACAGCGCTTTCTGGTATTTTGGGGGCCTTGATTGGTAAATTTCGTTTTGGCACAGGACAGTACCTTGAAACCTCTTTGTTAGAAGCCGGCCTTGCCTGGACAGCTTGGGAGTTTGGCGCGTTTTTTGGATCGGGTGAAATACCCACTGCTACGGGCACAAGGCATCGCCGTGCAGCGCCTTACCAGGCTTATCGAAGTGCAGATGGCTACGTTACAGTGGGTGCAGGCTCACAAAAATTGTGGCTTGTGTTTTGCGAAAAAGTAGTTGAGAAACCCGATTGGCCTTCAAACCCACTCTACATCACGCAAGCTTTGCGCGTTAAAAATGCGGATGCCTTAGAGCGAGACATTGAAGCTATTTTGATGCGGGCCTCTACTTCATATTGGGTTGACAAAATGGATGCCGCAGGCATTCCAGGTGGCCCTGTTTTTGGCTATGAGCAAATTCTGAACGACCCGCACATTCATGCGCGCAAGATGGTTCACGACATAGACCACCCCATCATTGGCCCTATGAAAACCATAGGCTTGCCGATTAAATCTAGCGGCGAACTAAGCACCATCCGTTTACCTGCGCCTTGGCTTGGTCAGCACTCCAAGCAGGTACTTGTTGAGTTGGGTTATTCAAACGAAGAAATTCAAACGCTGTTTGCACAGGGCGCTGTTTTTGACCAATATCCCGATAAGGACAGACCTAAATAATTGGGGTCAGATCAACATTAATTTCCAATCAGTGAGGGCTGAAGGCAAGGGGGGCTGAACGATTTCTGGTACTCCAGTACGAGGAAGCCCCCTTAGGCGTTCTCCCCTTGGATTGGAAATTAATGTTGATCTGACCCCAATTATTTTGACTCCAATTATTTCTGCAAGCACATGTAAATTGCGGATAGTGTGTATAGTGTGTATCTTGCTTTAATGAAAAGCAAAGAACTCATCGCACTGCTATTGCGCAATGGTTGGCAACTCCGTGGCGTGAAGGGATCGCATCATGTGTATGTGCACCCTATTCACTCTGGCCATATCAGCGTGCCACTTAGCAATAAAGATTTAGGCATTGGATTGCTTGAAAAATTACTGAAGCAATCTGGATTGAAGGGTCAATAACTTATGAAATTTCCAATTGCCATAGAGACTGGAACTGCCAGTCAAACTTGGGGCGTTGTAGTGCCCGATCTACCCGGCTGTTTTTCTGCTTCGGATGAAGGCATAGACGAAGCCATCGACAACGCCAAAGAATCAATCGAGTTGTGGATTGAAACCGCATTGGACATGGATCAAGTAATTCCAAAGCCAAGCTCTATTACGCAATTGCAAAAGCGCAAAGAATTCAAAGGCTGGATTTGGGCAATGGTCGAAATCAATCCGGCATTGATGTCAGACGAAGTAGAACGGGTCAACATAACACTACCCAAAAGAGTCTTAGCACGATTGGATTCGAAAGCCAAAAAATTTGGCGAAACAAGGTCAGGCTTAATTGCTCACATGGCTTTGCAAGTTGAGTAAATTAATGTTGATCTGACTCATAAGTAAATTACGCTGCATGCATGACGTGTCTTGCGGCCTCGACTAAAAAGCCACTTCTACTTTGGCCAGTTTTTTTAGCAAATTCGTCAATTCTGGCCAGCATCACGCGGGGTACAGTGATATTGATTTTCTCTGCGGGACCAAGGTATTTTTCTATAGGCACTTGCACGACAGCCCAGACACCGTTCTTGAAATCCTTGTTTTTCTGATGCTGCTTCAAACTCTGCGTAAGTGGAATGGTATGACCGTCATCAATCAGGGCTTCAACATGCATGTCGATGGCTTCCTCAACATTTTGCAATGCTTGCTCTAGCGTTTCTCCGCCAGAAAAACAACCTGGAAGGTCTGGCACTGTGGCGCCGTATCGCACACCGTCATCGGTGTGAAGAACTACAAAAAATTTCATATGTACCTTTTGATCAACGCCAACCAGCTTGTTTCTCAATACTTAGCAAAGTACCAATGGGAATATCTCGATCAGGATGCTTCAACGTCACAAGCCCAGGCTGAGAGAGATGCTTGAATTGATAGTGCGAGCCTTTGACTCGCGCCAAATACCAGCCCTCACTCAAAAGCCGCTTAAAGACCTGTTTGCTGTTCATGCGAATTGTACTTACATGGTGGGTATAAGCAACACCAAAATTAATTTGTGTTGAAAAAAAGTTCACCAGTATTTCGCTAACCACATCCTCAACAACATACAAACGCTGTCAGGAATTTATTCACCGCGCGTAATTACGTGGCTTAAAGCTAGCCTTTTTCCAAGAAGACTCTTCAAGCTCAGCACACGTAAAGGGGCCTTCAGCTGGGCACCAATCGGGTTTGCCATATCGCTCCGCCCTTTCCATGCGGACTGCAAGGAAATGACGTTGTGCCAAAAATGCCAGCACGTAATCTGGGCACTGCTGAAGCAAGGTTTCAAATGGCGCCAACCATTCCCGCGGGCAATCCTTGACCCGCTCATACATCAACTCTTCGGGCAACATTACGCCTTCATCACAACTTTGCTCTAACAAAACCCAAATGTGATTATTGCCAACAAAGTCTTCCCACTCATCCAACAAGGACTCAAAGTCCTCATCCTCGTCGATCAGCTCTTGTAACTCCCAAAGCTCATCTGGCAATTCATCCGCACAGGCGGCAGCGGAGTAATGTTCAAATTCCGGAAAAGAACTCCAGCACTCAACGAACCAAGCCTTTTGCTTGGGCGACATCAAATCAAAATCATTCATAGACCATGGTTGTAGCCACTACGCCAAACCAATGCAAGACTGTCATTTGACACAGCGCGCAACGGCCCTCAACATTGAGCCTCATGATTGGGGTCAGATCACAATTGCTTTTACTCGACTCAATCGCGCACATTAGCGGCAGAAACGCAAATGCCGTTGAATTAATCAAATCAAAAAATTACCAGCCGTAAACTTCACTGGCGGGGCCGCAGGATCAAAGCTAACACCTGCAGGATCTTTGCCTGCTTGAAGTGCCTCTAATTGCTGCTTGAGCAATCTCCGAAGCTTGACAATGCCACCATCTGATGAGGCCAAATACTCCTCCGAATGTTTGGCAATCGGCCCTTGACTCACCATGGCTTCGTAGTCCCCTGGAAACTTTTGGTGCTCTTCTTCGGTAAGGTGCTCCCACAATTTACCGTTCAAGCGCGAACGCATTTTGACCAATTCACCTTTTTCTTTAACGCGACCCACCACGTAAATTCTGAATGAATGGTCGTCGATGGGCAACACCCAGCCTAACGACTCGACCATGCCATAGCGCCCAATGCGGGGGCTTGGAATGACGCGAAGCGTAGGCAGTCCTGCTTCGCTGATACGGCGCAGGGTTTTGCCATCGGGCAACTCTCGCAAGGAAATGGTTCGAACGCTGTGTTCTTGTGTGTCCCATGTCACCTTAGGCATGAGGGCCATCTGCTCAACAAATTGTGTGCCGCTGAACGATGAATGCAGGATGACGACGTGGAATGGGTCGACCAAATTTTCATAATGCTGCAGCCAATTGCATGGAATGATTTGAGGGCCGCCGCCGCCAATGCTGTCATCGTTGGCTTCTAGGAACTCGCCTTCTTCAAAGGTTTCTAAACATTCATACCGAGGCAACACTGGTTTTTTCTCGGGTGGTCCCATGTAAATCCAGATGAGGCCATACAGTTCTTGCACGGGGTACCAGGGCTGCCTGGCTTCTTCTAAGTGGGTTCCACCATTTGGCTCACAGGGCTGCTCGAGGCAATGCCCTTTCACATCAAACAGCCAGCCGTGGTAGCAGCATCGAATGCCTTTTTCTTCTACCTTGCCATAAAACAAAGAAGCGCCGCGGTGCGCACAATGAGGATAGACCACGCCCGGATTGCCCGATTTGTCTCTGAATAAAATCAAGTCTTCGCCCAACACCCGAATTTTCTTGGGCGTTTCATTGGCATCGGACAACAAGCCAATGGGGTGCCAATACCGGCGCATCAATTCGCCCATGGGCGTGCCCTTGCCTACTTGTGCCAACTCCAATTTAGAGGTGGGCTCGGGTTTGCCGTAGGCAGTACCTGTGTCAATTTGAATCGGAATGACACGAGGGCCTTGCGAAGAAGCGTTTTGCATTTGGGTTGGCCTTATTGCGCGGTGACGCCAGCGGCTTTGATCAATTCAGCCACTTTGGGAAAGTCGGCTTTGAACACTTCTGCAAATTGCGCGGGTGTGTTGCCAAGGGGCTCAAAACCAAAGCTGACCAGTCGTGCTTGAATGTCTGGCTGCAGGGTAATTTCACGAAGTGCCGTAACCCAGGCATTTTGAATTTCTGGCGGCAAATTGGCAGGGGCATACATGCCAATCCAGCTGTCTACATCAAAGCCCTTGAAGCCTTGTTCTGTAAAGGTTGCCACATTGGGCATGGTTGAAACACGTTTGGTGCCGGCAATGCCAAGCACTTTCAATTTGCCCGCTTGAGACTGATTTCTGGCGGTAGACGGATTGGCCCAAGCAAAATCTAGCAACTCACCAAACAGATCGTTGTGGGCTGCGGCCTCTGATTTGTAGGCCGCATGAACCAGTTTGCCACCCGATTGCTGAGACAACAATTCGCCAAACAAATGTGCAGATGAGCCTGTACCCCATGTGCCATAGCTCATGCCGCCTTTCTTTTTGGCGTACTCCACAAATTCTTTCACGTTGTTGAACGGTGCATTGGCGCGCGCCACCAACATAGGGCCGCCAGTGGCCAACATGCTAAGCGGCGTAAAGCTTTTGACAGGATCGTAGGGCAGTTTGGGCTGGAGGATGGCGTTGTTCACGTGGGTAAGCGGCAAGGTCATCATGACCGTGTAGCCATCGGCCGGCGCTTTGGCCACGAAGTCTGCCGCGATGATGCCGCTGGCACCAGGCTTGGCATCGATCACGATAGGTTGGCCCCAGCGCTGCTGGAGTTTCTCGCCATAAATTCTGGCCAAGGTGTCAATCGGGCCACCAGCGGTTCCGAAGGGAACAATTTTGATGGGGCGGTTGGGGAAGCTTGGCGGGGTTTGCGACCAACTGGGCGTGGTTGAAAGCAAACCCAATGCAGCACTGAATGCTCGGCGAGAAATCTTCATCTTGCAGCTCCTTAACTGAAGATCACAGTGTAGGAATTTATGGCCAGATTGCAATATTTAATTGTGATCTGAAACCAATTAAATGACCCAATGATTTATTGTGCCTTGATGCCGTTGGCTTTGATCAATGAGCCCCATTTAGAGATTTCGCTGGTCAGGTGCTCAGAGAGGTCTTTGGGGGTACCGCCGAGGGGGGTTGCACCGATGTCTGCCAAGCGTTTTGTAAATGCGGGATCTTTCAAAATTTTGTTCACTTCAGAGTTCATTCTGGCAATGATCTCGGGTGGTGTTCCACGGGGCGCAAGCAATGCAAACCAGGTGGTAGATTGCAATTTGGGATATCCCAACTCAAGGGTGGTGGGCACATCAGGCAAAGCTGGCGAGCGTGTGGGTGCCATAACTGCCAACGCATTCACTTTGCCGGCCTTCACTTGTGTTGCAATGCCCGGAATCAATTGAAACATCAATTGAATTTCATTGGAAATTAAATTGGTGGTGGCCGTGCCTGGCGCATTGAAGGGAACGTGGACCATTTTGGTGCCAGTTTCGCGCATGAACAATTCACCGGCCAAATGCATTGAGCTGCCAATGCCGGTAGAGCCGAAGTTCAACTTACCAGGATTGGCTTGGGTGTAAGTCACAAATTCTTTGATGCTCTTGGGTGGCAAACTTGTGTTGAGCACCAAGATATTGGGTACGTCACAAATCAAGGCAATAGGGTCAAAATCTTTTTGTGGATCGTAGGCAATTTTTTCGTACAGGTTGATGTTGACGGCCAATGTGCCGGCCCAAGAAAACAAAAACCGATAACCATCTGGCTGAAATCTAGCTGCTGCTGCCGCACCCACATTGCCGTTGGCACCGGGCCGGTTGTCAATCACAATGCTGGTCTTCAAGTTGACCGCCAATTGCTCGGCTAACAACCTTGCAATGGTGTCGCCTGTTCCGCCTCCGCCTGGCGAGGGTACGGTCAGTTGAATGGGTTTTCCGGCCAGTGGCCAATCACTGGCGGATGCACCACCCATCAAAGCAAAGCTCAAAAGAATTGCCAAGGATTTCAGTTGGGGTAAGAATTTTTTCATGAATCAACTCGCTCCAAAATTAAACGGATGGAAAAATAGGTTCGCCTAAATTAAGCATGAGTCGGTTGGCCCAAGCAAAAATAGCAATTGAATGAATGAGGTCAAGAATTTCAGGACTTGAAAGGCCCGCTTCTTTTAATTTGGCAATGCTGTCAGCATTCACATGGTCGGGATTCAGGGTAAGTGCAATTGAAAAATCGACAATGGCACGTTCCCTGGCAGTTGTACCCGCACCATGAGGCTCTTCAAAAACTTGTTCAATGACGTCCAGTCGTTTGGCCAATTGCTCGAAACGCTGTGCGTGAACTGACGCACAGTAAACGCAACCATTGATTCTTGAAACAACCGTTGAGGCAAGCTCTCGCTCTGCGCGCGACAAACCGCCAGGTGCATACATGATGGCATTGAACGCCAAGGAACGTTGCCGCAAAATTTCGGGTTGGTGCACCAAAAATAAGTAGTAATCTGATTCCTTGGCTTTGGGATGGCTCTCTTCCAAAACAGTCATTTGTGCGGGCGTGGCTTGCGCTAACTGAACCACATCGAGCCAGGCCTGCCAACCCAAAGTGTCGTTGGTAAAGCCTTTGATATAAACAGGTGTGCTCATGACTGATTCTCCAGTGCAAGCATTGCTCTCAAGCCTGCGGCCAAACGCACTTGATAAGATACAAACGAAATGAGTTGCGCCAACGTTACCACTTCTGCGGTGGCAAGCCACGCTTGTGGCAAAGACAACAAGGCCTGCTTGTCTGCATTGATGGGCTTGGTAATGAGGGTATGGGTAAAGTTCAACATTGCTTGCAGCCGCGTGTCTTGAATGGCATGGATGCTGAGATTTTTGATGTGCGCCATGGTTTGCACATTGGCACTCAACTTGGCCAATCGACCTTCATATTCAGCGGCCAATTCTGGCGCTGGTGTTAACAGGCACGCATAAAGGGCAACACACAAGCGCTCCTCCAAACTTAAGCCAGGCAATGCCGGATCAAACAAGCCATCTTCACTGCCCTGAGTTGCAGACACTACTTTTTCGCGCTCGTGCCTTACGGCGTAGGTTTGGTTTTGAACCGACAAATTGACCAAGCGGTCAAGGGTATCGCGTGAATTGGGGTTCAACATTTTGGGTCCTTGCTTGAAGCGATCAATTTAAATAGAGGGAGGTGGTGCGGGCGTCCACTCATCACCCAACAACTCTGGCTCGTCGAATGCCTGCATTCTTGCAAAATGTGTCTCAACATCTTCTGCGTAAAAATGGGCTGCAATACTTTGTGCCAATTTTTTGGCCCCATCGCTAATGGCGGGAATGTCACCGGAAACAGTGCCATGACTAAGGGCTGCCGGATAGCAAAAACAATGAATGCGAGACAAACCAGCGCACTGGCCTGGAGTCTTTTCTTGAAATTCAAATCCTGGGCCAAGGTCTGGCGAATCAATCATTTCTTGATTGCCTGGTGCGTGGGGATTTTGAAATTTGGTACCCCAAGACAAAACGTGTGGCGCAATGTTGGCGTATTCTGGCCGATTGAGCCAATCAATTTTGAAGCCGGTTGAAAAGATGAGAAAGTCCAAGACGAATTTGCCTTTGGACGTTTGCAGTGCAATCTGATTGTTCACAATTTCCAACTTTTCCAATGCACAGCCAAGGTTAAATTTGGCATTGGAAAATTGCGACACGCGCAGAGTACTTCCCCTCGGTGAAGGCACTTGCTGAGTTCCCAAATAATGCCTAATTTGCCACTTCCACTCAGGGCTCAATTGCGCAAAACCATGCACCATTCCCGCATTGCCAGCACCCTTGCCCTTGTTGATGCGAGGCAGATCATTGCGCCGCACGATCAGATCAACTTGCAATGCGCCCTCTTCCAATGCTGTGGCAGCACTGTCCATGGCTGAGGCGCCCGCCCCTACTACACCTACACGCTTGCCGCGCAAACTGCTGTAATCCATGACGTCGGATGAGTGGGCCCAATATTGTTTGGGAATGCTGAACGCAATATCTGGCACAGAGGCACCGCCAAGACCATCCCGCCCTGAGGCAATGACCAATCGACGTGCGTAAACAATTTCAAGGCCTTTGGGCGATTGAACATGGAGTTCGACCAAGTGGTCGTCACGCGGCACAAGTTTGATCACTTCATGCAAGTTGAGAACATGGAGCTTCAAGGCTTTGCGATACCAGCGCAAATAATCCATCCACTGAGTTCTTGGAATTTTGTCTAGTGCGTCCCAAGCCTCTAAGCCAAACTGGCACTCGTACCAAGCTCTGAAAGTAAGTGATGGAATGCCCAATGCAGGGCCAGTCAGTTGCTTGGGAGAGCGAAGGGTTTCCATTCGTGCCGTAGTGACCCAAGGCCCCTCAAAACCTTCAGGCGATTTATCGAAAATAGTGGCTTGAATGCCCAAATTTTGAAGCGCCCCTGCAGTGGCAAGGCCGGCCATGCCGCCCCCAATAATGGCCACTTCTAAGACGGGTAGGCCGTTGTGCGTATGCTCGATGACCCAGCGCTTGGCAGGCAACTCAAGCCACGCCAAATCTTCACGCAACCGTGCTTCCAATTTATTCAAGTTATCTTCAACAGGCACTATGCGACCCCATACAACAGTTCACCAGTTTAATCAAAGAATTGGCAATCTATGGCTAATAGCTTAACCCAATGCGCTTTGCCTGAAAACAAGGATCTTTGGGTTTCTACTTGTAAGATTGCCACTGAGGCGCCATTGGCCTCAGAACTTGAGATCATG
Source organism: Pseudomonadota bacterium (assembly GCA_041172085.1). Lineage (GTDB taxonomy): Bacteria > Pseudomonadota > Gammaproteobacteria > Burkholderiales > Burkholderiaceae_C > Limnohabitans_A. The sequence goes on from JBEDKQ010000005.1 coordinate 33,708, forward strand.
GGGTTAATGCGCATTGCCATATGTTTGTAATTTCCTGATCAATTTAATTCGAATGAACCTGCAAAAACTGATTGCGTTGATTTGGCTCTGTATGGCCATGTCATTGAATGCGGCCACGCTGCAAGGCAAGGTGGTCAGCGTGGCCGATGGCGACACCGTCACAGTTCTGGACTCACAAAAAACCCAATACAAAATCAGGTTGCAAGGTATCGACGCGCCCGAAAGAGCTCAAGCCTTTGGTAACAAATCAAAGCAGTCTTTGCATGAAATTGTGCATGGCAAACAAGTCACCGTCGACTACCAAAAGAAAGACAAATATGGCCGAGTCGTTGGCAAGATTCTGCTGAACAACACCGATGTTTGCCTTGAGCAACTCAAACGCGGCATGGCCTGGCATTACAAACAATATGCCAATGAGCAACCCAAAGAAGACCAAGAAACATACAGCCTTGCAGAGCAGCAAGCCAAGACAGAATTAAAAGGTCTATGGAAAGACAAGCAACCCGTTCCACCTTGGGAGTTCAGAAAACAAAACAAATAAATGCTGCGCAATTCATAAGCTGGCTCACGTAGCGATCCTGGCGCTGACTACACTCAATCTTTAAGTGTAGAAAGCGCTCCAACATGCAATTTTCCAAACTGGCATCAGCGCTTGATCTGGCCATCCAGGCTCACCAAGGTCAAGTTCGCAAAAGCACCACCATTCCGTATATCTCCCACCCCATGGCAGTGGCTTCCATTGCCCTTGAGTTTGGCGCCACCGAAGACCAAGCCATAGCCGCCCTGCTTCACGATGCCATTGAAGACGGTGGCACCCAATATGCCAACATCATCCAAGCCCAATTTGGCGATCATGTCCACAATTTGGTTCAGGGATGCACCGACGGCACGCCAGATGCCAGTGGCAAAAAAGCCCCCTGGCTAGAACGCAAAACAGCCTATTTGCATCACTTAGAAGCAGCCTCAGACGAAGTTCTACTTGTCAGCTGCTCAGACAAACTGCACAACGCCAGAGCCATCGTGTCCGATCTCATCAACGAAGGCCCATCGGTGTTCAATAGGTTCAGCAGCACCACCGAACAAACCCTCTGGTACTACCGCCAACTGGCTACTGTGTTTACCAATCGCAAAACCCCACCAGCCAAAGCCTTAGAAGCCGCTGTCTCGCAAATGGAAGCCCTCTCCCAAAGCGCCTGGTAACGCCTAACTTAGAGAAATTTAATTGGGGTCAGATC
>JBEDKQ010000006.1:0-42846 GCA_041172085.1 Pseudomonadota bacterium
GGCCGGCGGTGGCGGTGGCAAATTCTTTGGCGGCGGCGGCGGTGGGGGTGGCGGAATGTCTGGTATGGTCTCTTCCAACAGAACAGCCTCAACCGGTCCTTTGATGACCTTCACGAACTTGCGCGCAAGTCCTGAGTTGATGGCCCAAAACAGCAGCCCGTGTAACACCACCACAACCGTCAATCCCACAATGTGCTTGCGGGGGGTTCTTTGCCGGCTGGCGTAATCGATCATTTAGCAAATACTCCTTTTCAGGTCAGTCTGATCTTGGCAATGGCCAAGGTCTAAAAATCTTCGGGATAGGTTCCGGATGGGTCGAAATTGTAATTAAGTTACAGCCGCAAGCAAGTATTTAGTAGAAAAATTACATAAGGGTTATCCCGATGTTTCGAGGTCCGCAGGCTTGGCTCATTGACTGTGAGAAATGTAGGGTTTCAAAGGCGTTGCCAATTGAATGCCTGGGGCGGTGCTTAATTCATGGGCGCTTGTGTCTACACCAAGCGTTTTGGCGTTAACTGACAAATGGCGCATTTCAAGGCCCACAATCAAGATGTCGATCAGCAGCAGGTGCAACACGCGGCTGACCATTGGTAAATGCGTGGCAGCGTGTTCGTTGTGTTCGGCAACCAAGGCGACGTCTGCCTTTCTTGCCAAAGGCGACTGATTCGCGGTGATGGCAATCAAGGTGGCCCCGCGATGCTGAATTTTCTCCTGCAGTGCCATCAGCTCTGGTAATTTGCCGCCACTGCTGATGATCAATGCCACTGTGCCAGGCTGGATGGTGGCAGCGGTCAGGTCTTGCAGATGTGGCTCAGTGTGTGCACCACAGGGCAAGCCTAAACGCAAAAACTTGGTTTGTGCATCTTGCGCCACAGCAGCGTAATTGCCCACCGCAAACAGTTCAACCCGATTGGCGGCGGCGACCAAATCAATGGCGCGGTCGATGGCGTCACGTTGAAGTTCGTTGCGCAATTGCAAGATGGCATTGGCCGTGTTGCCCAAGACCTTGGCGCCCAATTCCAACATGGAATCGTCGTGCGTCACTTGGGAGTGGGTGATGGGCACAGACATGCTCAGGCCAGAGGCCAAGCGCAACTTAAAGTCAGACAGGCCTTTGCAGCCTACCGAGCGACAAAAACGAATCACGGTGGGTTGACTCACCTGCGCTGCCAGCGCGATGTCATGAATGGGATCGCTTAAAACCGAGCGGGGTTTGGCCAACACCAAATCGGCCACCCGTTGTTCTGCGGGCGACAGCTCTGCCCTCGAGCGCCTGATTTGGGTCAGAATGGCCGAACCAGGCGAGCTTAGCAATGCGCGCAGTTGGTTGTCCAAAATGGCCGATGCCCCTAAGAAGGTGGCTTCCGGTGCCGTAATGACAAAAGTGGGAATGCTGGCCACGTAATTGCTGAAGCGGCCTTTGTCTTCAAAGCGTTTCCTGAAGCCCGATCGGTCAAAAAACTCGCCCAAGCGAGGCACGATGCTTCCGCCAATGTAGATGCCGCCTAAAGCGCCCAAAGTGACGGCCAAATTGCTGGCAGCGGTGCCCAAGACATTGCAAAACACCTCAAGGGTTTCTGTGCAAAGCTCATCCTTGTTGTCCAGTGCCATGCGCGTGATGTCGGGAGCAGACAAAGCCGAGACCTGTTGTTGATGCAAGTCTGCCAAGGCCAAATAAGTCAACTCAAGGCCTGGACCCGACAACAAGCGTTCAAAAGAAACGTGTCCAAATTGACGCCATGCATATTGCAGTACCGCCGATTCGCGGGCATCGGCGGGTGCAAAACTGGCATGTCCACCCTCAGACCCTAAAGAGGTCCAGCCCTCACCAGAGGGAATCAAGCCCGAGACGCCCAAGCCCGAACCCGATCCAATCAGGCCAATGACACTGTTTTTCACAGCTTGTCCAGTGCCCACTTGTCTGAAGTCTGTAGAAGGTAGGCGGGGCAGTGCCATGGCCAGTGACGTGAAGTCGTTGACCACCACCAAGGTTTCAAGGTCCAGGTTGACGCGTGTTTCTTCGATTGAAAATTGCCAGTGGTAATTGGTCATCCGTACCTGGTCGCCATCGACTGGGTTGGCCATGGCCACAGCGGCATGCGCCACAGTGGCCGACTTCAGGCTGTTTAAATAGGCTGACATGGCCGCTTCAAAGCTGGGAAAGTCGGCACAACGCAAACTGCGTTGTTGCGCAAACTCGCCATAGCTGGTCTCGATGGCAAAGCGTGCATACAAGCCGCCAATGTCAGCGATCAGGCGTGGGGAGTCGAAGGCAATCATGGATTTTGTAATGTAACTACTTCGAAAGTGATGGGAAATGTAACCGCATTGTTACTCTGATTTCAAGCCATTTGCTCCCTTAAAGTTTAAAAAATTCAAGCAAAATAAGCGCCTACCGACCTACAGCCATGACAGGGAATCCATGTTGTTTTCTTACTTTCGTAGTAAAGCTACAGCCATCTCTGCCATGAAACAGCGTTTGGGCGTCGTTGCTGCGCCACTGTTCGTAGAGCTGGCGGTGGGCATTGCCGTCGGCATGCTGGGTACCCGTTTTGCCGCGCACATTTCAGATGCGGCGGGTGGGGCCTTTGCGCTCACCAACCATTTGTTTGGTTTGCTGTTCATGGTGTTTCGCTTGGTAGGCGCAGGCATTGGTGTGGTGGTCAGTCAAAACCTTGGTGCAAATCACCGCGCAGAAGCCGATCTAGTGGCGCGTGCTGCATTGGCGGCAGGCACTTGGATGGGGGGCAGCATGGCTGTGGTGGCCTTGTTGTTTGCCAAGCCTTTGTTGCAATTGTTGAATGCACCGACCGATGTGCTGGTATTGGCGGTGCCACTTCTTCAAGCCTTGTCTTTGGCGCTCTTGTTAGATGCTTGGAATGCATGCATGGCCAGCGTCATGCGCGCCCATCTGCGAACCCGCGAAACTTTGTGGGTGATGCTGGTCATGCACACCGTGCATGTGAGCTTGGCATGGCCCCTCATGCATGGCGTACCTTGGCTGCCTTGTTTGGCCGATTGGCAGTGCATGGGTTTGCCTGGCTTTGCGGTGGCCTTGGTGGCCAGTCGCGTGGTGGGCATGGCCATGCATTGGTTGCTCTGGCAATGGCGCTTGAACTTGCGGCCCTTGGTGTCCGATTTTTGGCGAGTTCGCTGGACGCAAATGAAACACATCTTGCACATTGGCTTGCCAGGTGCGGCAGAAAATTTGTCGTGGGAGTTGGCCTTCATGGTCAGTGTGGCTGCCGTTGGTGTGATGGGCACCCATGCCTTGGCCACGCAGGCTTACGTGTTGCAATTCAACATGTGGATTTTGATCAGCGGAGCGGCCATTGGCATTGCGGTTGAAATGGTGGTGGGCCATATGGTGGGCGCCAGACAATTGCGTGAAGCGCATGTGCTGGTGAAGCGTGCGCAGATCTTTGGCTTCGCCATCACCACGGTGGTGGCAGTTCTCATGGCATGGCAAGGTTCGAATTTGCTTGGGTGGTTTACCAGTGACCCGCTCATTTTGGAGGAGGGGCGGCGTTTGTTTTGGTGGTCTATCCTGCTAGAAACGGGGCGCACTTTCAACTTGATTGTGATTGCAGCACTTCGGGCCACAGGTGATTCACGGTATCCGTTTTATGCCGGTGTCGGCTCTATGGCGGTGGTGTTGGCCGGTGGCAGTTGGTTACTGGGTGTGCATTGGGCATGGGGTCTTACGGGTGTGTGGATTGCTTATGCCGCCGATGAGTGGATTCGGGGTTTGTTGATGTGGCGCCGTTGGGTGACACGCGGCTGGATTCCACACGCAAGGGCCACCCAAGCCAGAATGCGGCACCAGAGCGCTGATCTTTCGCCGAATCAAGACAAGACGTAAACCCGTGTTTCCCAAGCGGCCAAAGTGTCGGGTGCCAAAGGCCATTCTTCCAACGGCAAATTGCCAATCAAGGGTGTGGCCTTTGAAAAGTCTGGTAACTGTCGCAAGGGCAGGCCTTGAAACTGTGCGCTGAAATTGCACAAAATTAGCAATCGCACATCGCCCAGTTGGCGGGTGTAGGCAAACAGGGCTGCGTGTTTGGGCAACAACAACTCAAAGTTGCCTTCAATCATGACTGGCCACGCTTTGCGCAGCGCAATCAGTTGTCGGTAGTAATGAAAAAGAGAGTCTTCCTCTGCACGCGCTTGTTGGGCATTGACCTGTGTGAAGTTGTCATGCACTGCCAACCAGGGCTGACCCGTCGTAAAGCCAGCTTGCGGTTCACTCGTCCATTGCATCGGCGTTCTGGCGTTGTCGCGACCCTTGGCGTGAATCGACTTCATCACGTGTTCAGGGTTCAAGCCTTTTTGTGCCACCGCAACTTGAAACATGTTACGAGTCTCAATGTCTTGGTATTGCGAAATGTGAGGCCACTTGACGTTGGTCATGCCAAGCTCTTCGCCTTGGTAAATGAAAGGCGTGCCTTGCATCATGTGCAGGCACGTGGCCAGCATTTTTCCGGAACGAACACGGTAGACGCCTTCGTCGCCAAAGCGAGAAATGGCTCTGGGTTGATCGTGGTTACACCAGTACAAACTGTTCCAGCCTTTGCCGTGCAGTTCGATTTGCCAGTGGCTCAAGCTGGCTTTTAAATCAGGCAAGTGCAATGGCTTCAAGGCCCATTTGCCTTTGCCGGGTTGGCTGTCAACGTCCATGTGCTCAAACTGAAACACCATGTTCAAAGCACCTGCCTCAGGGTTGGTGATTTCTTGGGCTTGTTGCACGGTGGCACATGGCGCTTCACCGACAGTGATGCAGTCGTAATGGTCGAGTACTTCGCGTCGCATTTCACGCATGAATGTCATGAAGTGCGTGCCGTGTGTCACCATCTCAAACGCAGGCTGCAAAAAACCTTCTTGAACCACAGGTGCATTGGGCAAGCTCTGCAATTGCTTGCCATTTGCATCCCTTTGCCAAGGTTTGGAGATCATGTTGATCACATCCATGCGGAAGCCGCCCACACCTTTTTTTAACCAAAAGTGCATCAGGTCGTAAACCTCTTGCCTCACTTTGGGATTTTCCCAATTCAAGTCAGGTTGCTTCTTGGAGAACATGTGCAAGTAGTACTCACCCGTGATCTCATTCAAGGTCCAAGCAGAACCATTGAATGCCGCTTCCCAGTTGGTGGGCTCGCGGCCCTCAACGGGATCGTGCCAAATGTAGTAGTCATGGTAGGGGTTGCTTCTTGAACTTCTGGCCTGCTTGAACCACGCATGCTCATCAGAGGTGTGGTTCACAACCAAGTCCATCATCAAACGAATGCCGCGTGCTTTCATGCCGGCCAGCATGGTGTCAAAGTCGGCCATGGTGCCGAACTCTTTCATGATGCTGCGATAGTCGCGAATGTCGTAGCCGTTGTCATCGTTGGGTGAGTCGTACACCGGTGAGAGCCACACAATGCCAATGCCCAGCGCTTCTAAGTGATCCAACTTTGAAGTGATGCCGGGCAAGTCGCCAATGCCATCGCCGTTGCTATCGGCAAACGAGCGAGGGTAGATTTGATAGGCGACTTGTTGGCGCCAGTCGGTAGCAGGTGCACGCATGTCAGTTGGGCAATGCCACCGTGCGATGGCAGGCCATGCCTTGGCTGTCAAACAAGTGCATTTGCTCGGGTAGCATGCACAGGCTCAGAGACGTGCCGGCGGTGGTGGTGGCGCTGCCTTCTACTTTGACAGTGGTAACTGCTTGGCCCTCGCCCATGTGCACGTATAGCAAGGACGAGTCGCCCAAGCGTTCAATGTGCTGCAAGTGCCCCGATACCTGGCTGCCTTCACCACGGGCGCTGAGTGGAATGTGTTCAGGGCGAATGCCCAGGGTCACTTTTTCACCAGCCTTTAAATGGCGCGCATCGACCGCGGCTTTGATCAGTTGATCGGCCACCTTCACAGTGGCGTGGTTTTCTTGGGCATCGACCAATTCACCTTTGAGCAAATTCATTTTGGGTGAGCCAATAAACTCTGCCACAAACAAACTGACAGGGCGGTGGTACAAGTTCATGGGCGAACCCACTTGGGCCACGCTGCCGCGTTCTTGTATCAAATCACCTGTATGCAGCAAAACAATTTTGTTGGCCAAGGTCATGGCTTCAACTTGGTCGTGCGTGACGTAAATCATGCTGGCCGAATTCATGTCTCTGTGCAGCTTGGCAATTTCTAAACGCGTTTGCACGCGCAAGGCGGCATCCAAGTTGGACAAAGGTTCGTCAAACAAAAACAGCTTGGGCTCTTTCACAATGGCGCGGCCTATGGCCACACGCTGGCGTTGACCACCTGACAAAGCTTTTGGCAAACGATCAAGCAAAGGCGTCAGTTGCAAAATATCGGCTGCAGCTTTTACTTTGCGATCAATCTCCGCTTTGTCTGAGCCCAACACACGCAGACCAAAAGCCATGTTTTCGGCCACAGTCATGTGCGGATAAAGCGCATAACTTTGGAACACCATGGCCACGCCACGCTTGGCCGGTTGCAGGTCATTCACGCGTTGACCTTCGATCAATAAGTCACCGGAGGTGATGTCTTCCAGGCCCGCCACCATGCGCAGCAAGGTGGACTTGCCGCAACCCGATGGCCCCACAAACACACAAAACTCACCTTGCTCAATGGTGAGGTTGGCGTTGTTGATGGTCAGCGGCAACTCGGGCGAGTAGCGCTTGCAGACGTTTTGGAAATCTATGCGCGACATGCGGGTCTCCGATCTCAAATGGCCAACAGCAGGGCGCCGTAGGTCTCTAATTTGATGCTGTTGCCAGACACACTGCCGCCACCCAAACCAGGTACCTGCAACACCGAGGCAGATTGAAAGTTGGCAGGCAAGTCCATCGTGGCCAACGTGTCGCTAAAGTTGAAAGCACACAATACTTTTTTGCCCTCATGTTCTCGCACAAATGCCATAAGCTGTTTGTGCACTGGTAGCAAAGTTTGATCGCCATGCAGTAACACCTCCTGGCCTTTGCGCCAAGCCAGCAAGTTGCGGTAGAAGTTGAGCAAAGACTGTGGATCTTTGTCTTGTTCTGACACGGCCAATGCGCGATAGGCTTCAGTCAATGGCAGCCAAGTCTTTTGGGCGCCACTGCCAAAGCCCATGTCGGCGGCTTTGCCGTCCCATGGCATGGGCGTGCGGCAACCATCGCGGCCTTTGAACTCGGGCCACATGGTGATGCCATAAGGATCTTGCAAATCTTCGTAGGCCACTTGTGCTTCAGGCAAGCCCAGCTCGTCACCTTGGTACAAACAAGGCGAGCCACGCAGACACATTTGGAAAGCCGCGGCCACACGCAGTTTACGAACGTCTGCCGAGTCACCGCCCCAGCGTGAACCCACGCGCACTACGTCGTGATTGGACAACGCCCAAGAGGGCCAGCCCGTGGCGTTCTTTTCGGCAAAGCGCGTCATCAAGTCGTGCAAATACGTGCTGCTGCTGTCGGGGCCTAGCAAGTCAAAGCTGTAGGCCATGTGCAACTTGTCGTTGCCGCTGGTGTATTCAGCCATTACGGTGAGGCCATCGTCATCGCCAATTTCGCCCACCATGGTGGTGTTGGGATATTGGTCTAGCAGTGCGCGCAGTTGTTTGAGAAAGCCCAAGTTTTCGGGTTGCGTTTTATCGAACTTGTGATACTGCCAGCCGTAAGGATTGACGTCGTTCACCGCAGGATCATTGCCTTTGGGTTGACCGCGTCCTGGGTTGTCACGCAATTGTTTGTCGTGAAAATAATAGTTGGCTGTGTCCAATCGGTAGCCGTCCACACCCAGTTCAAGCCAGAACTTGACGGTACCCAAAATGGCTTCCACCACATCGGGGTTGTGATAATTCAAGTCGGGTTGGCTGGTTAAAAAGTTGTGAAGGTAGTACTGACGGCGGCGAGTGTCCCATTGCCATGCGCTGCCGCCAAAAATGGACAACCAGTTGTTGGGGGGATTGCCATCGTCTTTGGCGTCAGCCCACACATACCAATCGGCTTTGGGGTTGTTGCGTGAGGCGCGACTTTCTGCAAACCAAGGGTGTTGGTCTGAGGTGTGCGACAGCACCTGGTCAATCATGACGCGAAGTCCCAAGTCATGGGCCTTTTTAACCATGGCACGAAAATCGTCTAGCGTGCCAAACAAGGGGTCGACGTCGCAATAGTCGCTCACGTCATAGCCAAAGACGTCGCAATAGTCGCTCACGTCATAGCCAAAGTCCTTCATGGGACTTTTGAAAATGGGGGACAACCACACGGCATCGGCGCCCAGTTTGGCCACGTAGTCCAAGTGTTGAGTGATGCCCGGCAAATCGCCCACGCCATCGCCATTGCTGTCGGCAAATGAACGGGGGTAAATTTGGTAAATGACGCCACCGCGCCACCAGTTGTTGTTGGGTGCTTTGCTCATGATTTAAAACGACAACAATGAAAAAATTAGCCTTTTACCGCGCCAGCAGTTAAGCCAGACACAATGCGTTTTTGGAAGAAGAACACCAACAGCAGCAAAGGCACAGTGACTATCACCGAGCCGGCCATGATGGTGCCCCAAGGAATTTCAAACGCTGTAGCGCCAGCAATCAAAGAGATGGCCACTGGCACAGTGCGCTCGGTGTCATTGACCACAAAGGTCAAGGCAAACATGAATTCATTCCAGGCGCCAATGAAAGCCAGCAAACCAGTGGACACCAGCGCAGGCCACAAGAGCGGCATGAAGACTTGAAAAATAATGCGCAAAGGTCCGCAGCCATCCATGATGGCCGCTTCTTCCAATTCAACGGGCAACTCGCGCATGAAGGTGGTCAATATCCAAACCGTAAAGGGCAGTGTGAAGATGGTGTAGGGCAAGACCAAACCCCAAGCCTTGTTGTAAATGCCCAGCCACTGAATGAGTTCAAACATGCCCGATAGCACCGCTACTTGCGGAAACATGGACACGCCCAAAATACAAATCAACAGCAAGCCTTTTCCTTTGAAACGAATGCGACCCAGCGCGTAAGCAGCAGTCACGCCCATCAGCATGGCAAAGCCCACGGTCAATACGGCCACCATGACCGAGTTGACCAAACTTTTGCCAAAGGGCTGTACGCCTTCAAATAAAGCGTAGTAGTTGCGAAGGTCGGCTTGATCCGGAATGATTTGCGTGTTGAACAGTGCCGTGCCCGTTTTCAAAGACGTTGAGATGGCATACACAAACGGGTACACCGACAACAGCACCACCAACGCTGAGGCCACATAAATGAATGCCGTGGTCCAAGATGAGCGGGCTTTCATTTGGCGTCCTCCGACAGTTTCACGCGGGCCAACTTCAAGAAGATGATGGCGGTGAGCAAGATGATCAAGAACAAAGAGGTCGAGGCGGCTGAGCCGTATCCCATGTTGCCGTACTCCACCATTTCACGGCGAACAAAGCCAGACATGCTGATGGTGGTACTGCCGTTGGCGGTCAACACATAAATCAGATCAAACACCCGCAGCGAGTCGAGCAAGCGGAACACCACGGCCACCAACAAAGGCTGGCGAATGAGGGGCAGGGTGATTTTCCAAAACACGCGCAAGGGATGAACACCATCGACGCGCGCCGCTTCATAACAATCTTTGGGTACGGTTTGCAGCGCCGCCAGTATGAGGAGCGCCATGAAGGGCGTGGTTTTCCACACGTCGACCAACACCACAGTCCACAGGGCATAGGTGGGCTCTGCCGTCCACGCAATTTTTTGTGAGATCACGCCCAAGCCCATCAGGTAAGTGTTGATTACACCAAACTGATCGTTCAGCATCCACCCCCACATCTTGGCCGACACAATGGTGGGAATGGCCCAGGGCACCAACACGGCTGTGCGCACCAAAGAGCGGCCCTTGAACTCTTGGTTCAACAGCAAGGCCACACCTAAGCCCGTCAGGGTTTCTAAAATAACCGACACCACTGCAAAGCTAAAAGTGTTGCGAATGGAGATGCCCCAATCGCCTGCCCAAAATCCACCTTCTTCGTTGGGGTTGAAAAACAAACCATAGTCACCAAAGTAGTTTTCCCAGCCCACAAACTCTACGGCAGAAATGTCATTGATGTTGATGTCGGTGAAGCTAAACCAGATGGAGCGTGCCAAAGGCCATACGGCCACGATCAACATCAATAGCACCATGGGTGCTAAAAATAACCAAGCGGTTTTAACTCTTGCGTTCATGGTGAGTTTTCTCCGGCTTTACCAGTGCTTGCGTCTGATTTGTTTCAGACGCGATTCGAGTTTGGTCACGGCTTCCTCGCCAGTGGCGCGTTTGGACATGACCTCGTGTGCCGCATTCCAAAAGCTTTGGCTGACCTGTGGATACTTCAGGCCCGTGGCTGTGGTGGGCCGGGCCACGCTGTTGGCAAACACTTCGGCCAAGGCGCCCATAAATTCATTGGCCTCGAGCACATCTTTGTCTTTGTAAAGCGCTGGTAGCGTAGGGTTGTAGGAGCCATGAATGGCGCGAGTTTTTTGCACGGCGGCGCTGGTCATGTACATCACCAAATCGGCAGCAATGGCTGTGTGTTTGGAGTATTTGGATACGCCCAACTGCCAGCCGCCCAAAGCCGCAGCGCTTGGGTTGCCTGGTAACTTGGCCACACCCACTTTGCCTTTGACCAAGCTGTCATTTTTTTGCAGCAAGGACCAGGCGTAAGGCCAATTGCGCATGAACAGGGCATTGGCATTTTGGAAAACACCGCGGGCTTCTTCTTCTTCGTAATTCAATACCCCAGTGGGGCTGATGGTGCCAACCCAAGAGGCTGCCAGGTTGAGCGCTTTGGCGGCTTGTGCATTGCGAATGGTAATTTCGCCGTTGGGGTTGACAACCGTGCCGCCCCCTTGACCCCCCACCCATTCAAGGGCATTGCAGGTTAAGCCTTCGTATGCTTTGGCCTGAAATACAAAACCATGAAAATCACTGTCACCCTTTGCCCGTTCGCCCGCTTGAACTTTGGCCGCAGTGTGTGTCAGCTCTTCCCAGGTTTGCGGTACACGCAGGCCATACTTCTTTAAAAGATCGGTACGGTAATACAGCAAGCCCGCATCGGTATACCACGGCATGCCCAGTAATTTGCCGTTCACACTGTTGTTGGCAATGATGGCGGGAAAGTGCTCGGCTTCAATGCCTTTGCTGTATGGTTTGAGATCGGCCAAATGATCTTTGAGCAAGCCCGGCCACACGGTGTCAATTTGCACCACATCAATGTCGCCCGATTTAGCGGCAAACAATTGACGATAGAGCGCCAATTTTTCAGTGGGACTGGTGGGAGGCGAAAAATTCTTGATGGTGTTGCCTGTTTTGGCGGCCCATGCTTGTGCATGCTTCAAACAAAATTCCACATCACTGCCACTGGGACCACAAGTGATGGTGATTTCAACAGCCATCGCTGTCAAGCTGGCAAACAAGCCGCCGATCAACAACAGGAAAATGCGTTTCATTGTTTCGATCCTTTGACCACAAACACCACGGCACTTCTGGCTGGGATGTCAAACTGCCCCGTTGTCTTTTGATACTTGGCGCTGTCGCGCGGTCTGGCATCTGCGGCTTGCGCAGAAGCCTGCACGGGGTGTAGTTCAAACTTTTTTTGCGCCAGCTGAGGAATTTCCAAGCGTTGCGCCTTTTCCGAGACATTTACAAAATAGACCAGTTCAGCAAAGTCGTTCAGGCCATGACCTTGTAAGTGACCCGCAATCAAGCGAGGATCAGCTTGAGGGTTTGTGTTAAAAAACGTCAATCGTAAATTCACGTCTTGGGCAGTTTCCAATCGGAACAACTTGGAACTGTTGCGAATTTTGAGCAAGTCCAAATGGGCATTGCGTGTCCACAAAATGTCGGCGGGGGATGGCTTGAGCTTGGCCTCTTGAAGCAGCGCGCGACTGATGGCATTGGCTTCCGGTGACCCTTGCAAGTCAGGCACTTCATTGCCAAAACTGTTACTTTGGTAAGACCAGTCCAACACATTGAACACATCACCAGAGTCATAGCTGTTGCCATCCAATGACTTGGACCTCAAGATTTCTTGTCCCGCATGAAAATAAGCCACACCTTGACTGAAGGCCACCAATGCACCTGCCAGCATTTGCACGCGTGCACGTTCTGCTGTGGCTGTTTCGCGCGGTAATTTGTAGACCAAGCTGTCAAACAAAGTGAGGTTGTCGTGATTTTCTGCATAGTTCACCACTTCACTGGGCTGGCTCACATAGCCCGTGGGTTGATCGCCATAGGGAATGTTGTGGAGCGCTTGCGTGGTGCCATCTGCCGTTGGCATGCGGTAGTTTCTGAGCGAGCCGGCCAAACCGGCGCGAATTTGATCCGCCACCCGGGCAGAAGTTTCTTGTCCACTTACAAAGCCAGGTACTTTCATTAAATTTTCAACAGCATCTCCTGCACCACCACCGCGAATGGCATCGCGCAATCGATCGTTGAAGGTACCAATGCCCGTGCCATTCAAAGACAACTGCGATGCTTGTACAAAGCGTGCGCCGTTGGCCACTTCACCGAAGTTCCAGCCCTCGCCCACAAAATCAATGCGTTTGCGCAAAGTCTTTTGCAAACGGTTTTGAATGTCTACCATCACCTCTTTAGGTTGGTGGCCCATCAGGTCAAATCTGAAAGAGTCCAACTTGTAATGCTGGGTCCACAGCAACATCGAGTCCGACATCAGCTTGGCCATCATCAAGTTTTCAGTGGCCGTGTTGTCGCAGCAGGTGGAGCGTTCAACCTGGCCTTGTGCATTCAAGCGATGGTAATAACCAGGTACCACGCGGTCTAGCACCGAGTGCACATGTTGGCCTGAGGCCGAGGTGTGGTTGTAAACCATGTCCATGCCCACGCGCCATCCGGCTTCGTGCAAAGATTTCACCATGCGTCGAAATTCCAGAATGCGTTTAGCGCCATCGTCTGCGTCAGTGGCGTAGCTGCCTTCGGGTGCATTGAAGTGCAAAGGGTCGTAGCCCCAATTGAAACAATCGTTGGCGCGAGTGGTCTTGTCTGATCGCGCATCACTTTGGCAGTTTTTTTCGGGTACCGTGGCCAGGTCAAACACGGGTAACAAATGCAAATCTGTCATGCCCGCTTTGGCCAGTTCTTTCAAATGGCGCATGCCTTGTGATTGACTTTGTGTAAACGCCACATACTTGCCGCGCATATCTGCCGGTACCGACATGTCGTTCACTGAAAAATCACGAACATGCAGCTCATAAATGACCATCTCAACGGCGTGTTTCACGGTTTGTGGTGAGCGGTGCTGGTCCCAACCCACAGGTTTGAGGTGGGCCGCATTGAGATCGGCGACATAGCTGCGCAACGAGTTGGCGCTTAAGCTCACAGCATAGGGGTCGTTCACATGGTTCAGAACCCAGCCCATGCCGGGTACAAAGACCTCAACCGCATATCTGTAATAGGTACCGGGCTTGGCATGCTTCGCCCGCGTGCGCCAAACGCCAGAAGTGACATCTTGTTGGAGCGGCATGTGCGCTATTGCGGGAGATTGCGCGTCTGGATAAACACAGACGCTCACTGTGCGTGCCGTGGGCGCCCATAGACGCAGCTCGGCCCCTTTGATGGATGCGGTATTCCGTGAGGTCTTGTTTTTGTCTAAGGCAAGTTGAGCGCCCAAAGTTTGTTTCAAAGCGCTGGGGGCAAACAAGTCATCCAAAGCTTTGGCAGATTGAACACGCGTGGCAAACAGCACGCGGCCTTGTGCATCTTCTTGCACCAAGACCAGTTGCGTCGCGTGAAGTTGGCGAAGCTTGGCATCGCTGATCTCGGGCATGGCCAGCAATTGTGGCGACTCAACACGCAAGGCCAATGCTTGTGCATAGCCTGAAGCCGATTGCCCCGCCTCAACTTGCAAGGTGCCTTGAGGCGATGTGAGCAGACGCCAAGCATGCGCGGTACCCAATGCATCTGATGGCAAAAGGATTTGACGCTTGTTTTGCCAAATGGCCGATGCAGGCAAGTTCAGAGGACTGGCCGTGATCACTTGATGGCCCAGGGCGGCATTGCAAATTTCATCTGATGCGGCAGACAGCTGCGTGATTCCTGCCTGAGCAGCCACGCTAAGCATGCTCAAGAACAGGCACGAGGGGATCATCCAGCGTGCAACGCGAGAAAGTTGATGCATCAGAAGGTCAATTGATCGAAAGATCGCAAATTATCGTAATAAAACTACAAAAAAGCACCATGTAATCGATTGAATTAGGGTAAATACCAAATATTGGAATTTTCCAAGCCTTCAAAATCTGTAGCTTTTCTACATTCTGTCTATTTTTACAGGTTGCCGGTCCTTGCAATCAGCCCAATGCGAACAAACATTTTTATTTTGCGTGGGCGCAGGCACTTACTTCAGAACGTATCACGTGCGATGCAAGTGCAAATGGCCGCGCTGTCTTTTGTCGTTTTGAAGAACAACCAAGTCGTATGAAATTATCAAAATTGAACAAGAGTCTCTTGGGCCTGCTCTTGTTGGCAGGCATCTATGCGGGAGTCACTTACCTCCCGCCAAAAAATCAAAAACTGCAAGAAGCTTGGCACCAAGGCGTGTTCATGGAAATTTTTGTACGCAGCTACAAAGACAGCAATGGGGATGGCATTGGGGATTTGAAGGGCCTAACGCAATCGCTGGACCATTTAAAGGACTTGGGCATCAAAGGCATTTGGCTCATGCCCATTACAGCGAGTGCGGACCGAGACCATGGTTATGCAACACGTGACTTTAGAAACATCGACCCCGACTACGGCACCCTGGCCGACTTTGATGTACTCATTCGTGAGGCACACAAACGCGGTATGGGTGTCATCATGGATTACGTTCTAAACCACAGCGCCAAAGAGCATCCATTTTTTGAAGAAGCGCTCAAAAATCCACAAAGTCCTTATCGCCAATGGTTCGAATGGCGAAATGAAAAACCCGTTGGTTGGGATATTTGGGGCCGTGATCCTTGGGTGAGCACAGCCAATGGCAGCTACTTGGCAACATTTGGCCCCCACATGCCCGACTTCAACATGCGCAACCCAGAAGTGATCAAATACCACGAGGACAGTTTGAAGTTTTGGTTAGACCGCGGCATTGATGGTTTCCGTTTGGACGCTGTGCCGCACCTTATTGAAAACAATGCCAAAGATTGGAACGATCAGCCCGAAAGCCGTCAACTTACGGGGCACTTCACACGCTTGATCAAGTCTTATCCGAACAAATATGTGGTGTGCGAGGCCACGGCAGAGCCGAAGGTCTATGCGCGTGAAGATATTTGTGGCGGTGCTTTTGCATTTGGTTTAGAAAATCAAATTGCCAAAGCGGCCCAAGGCGAAGCAGACGCCATTCAAAAAGTGGCGCAGTACTACAAGCAAGCACCGCACTCACTGGCCAGCTTTGCGTCCAACCACGATCAATTTGCAGGCAAGCGATTGTGGGATCAAGTCAAGGGCAACGAAGTGCAATACAAGTTGGCTGCTGCCACGTATTTGCTGTTACCCGGCACGCCCTTCATTTACTACGGTGAGGAAATAGGCATGGCCGGCGCCAAAGGTTTAACCGACGACCCCTTCATTCGGGGACCTTACAGTTGGCAGGCGAACGAAGACACGGCTGGCTTTACTGCGGGGCAGCCTTATCGCGCCATATCTGGCAATGTCAGCACGCACAATGCCCAAGCGCAAAAAGCAAATGCCGACAGCCTGTGGTCGTTCTATCGCGACATGCTGACACTGCGCAACACACGCGCCTCGCTGTCTAAAGGCAGTTATGACAATGCGCAGGCGCAAGGTCAAGTGCTTGCGTACCAAAGAAAAGCAGGGCAAGAACACAGTGTGGTGGTCATTAATTATGGTGCCCAGCCCATGCCCATCACCTTGGAAGGCATTGACAAAAAGGCCACGCTAAGGGCGCTGTATCCTGCAAAGGAAGACGCTAACCAAAAGGGCGCACAGTTCAATGTCCCAGCACATTCTGTGCAAGTCTTTGCTGTAGAAAAACAATGAAATCTGTCACCTTCAAAGCATGCATTGCCAGCACTTTCTTAAGCTTGTGCTGCTTGGCAATGGCGCAAACCAACGCGCAAGGACCCAATGTGGCACAAGGCACCAACGCCACATGTGAAGCCGCTCCCCAAAATGTACCGCCGCTATTTTTGCGTGGCAGCATGAACGGTTGGACAGCCCAAGACGAATTTGAATTTGCTTGGGACTGCAATGCGTTTTACTTGAATGTCAATTTGCAAGGCGAGCACGAATTCAAATTGGCTGACGCCAAATGGCAAGCCAACAGCAGTTGGGCAGTACCCGATCGGCAAGTGGCAAGTGCAGCCAATGCCCTGGCCATGTTGCCCGACAGAGCAGGTGGCCCTCCTGCAAAGCTTCACTTTTCAGGGGCGCACACTTTGCGTGTCAGTTTAGAACATGGTCATGCGCTGCTTCAGTTGCTGCCTCAAACATTCGTCGATCCGCGTCAAGTTACGGTGACAAATCTTGTTGCAAAAAGTTTGCACCACGACTCACGCGATCTGATGTATCGAAAGCCATTTGGTGCAGTGCCTCAGCATCAAGCTGTGCAGTGGGCACTCAAAGCGATGCAGGGTGTCGAGCGTGCCACCTTGGTAATCGATGTAAGGCGCTTGGAAGGTAACCAAGAAATTTTGGATTACCGCAACCTCACGCGCATCAACATGCAACGCACCCAGCATGGCAATGGCGAGCTTTTCAAAGCCAGTTACACCTTCAAAGACAAAGCCATCTATGGTTACTGGTTTGAGGTCGTGATTGGCGGCGTTAAATATGCTTATCACAACAACGCTGACCCTATTTACTGGACGCAGGAGAGGGGCAGTGGTGGTGTTGGACAAGTCAGCCCTGCGCCAGATCAAGAGCGTCGCCTGCGCCGTTTCCGTGTCACTGTTTACGATCCTGCTTTCAAAGTTCCAACTTGGACACAAGATGCTGTTTATTACTTCATCTTTCCCGAAAGATATCGCAACGGCAATTTGTCTAACGACCCCCAAGTGGGTCAACGCAAATATCAAAGCCACAACATTGAAGTGCATTCAAAATGGTTAGAGAAACCCTACAAACCTGGTACAGGCGATGGGTCTGACGCGCATTACAACAATGATTTCTTTGGCGGTGACCTTGAGGGCATCATTCAAAAATTGGATGACATCAAAGATTTAGGTGCCAATGCCATTTACATGACGCCGGTGTTCAAGGCTGCCAGTAACCACAAATACGATACCGCTGATTTTCATGAAATCGATCCTGCTTTTGGCACAAATGCAGACTTCACGCGATTAACCCAAGAGGCCGCCAAACGCGGCATCCGTGTCATTCCGGACGCATCATTGAATCACGTGGGTGCCGACTCAAGGTACTTTGACCGTTTTGGCAATTTCCAATCAGAAGAACTTGGCGCCTTTGCCAACAACCGCATTCAAGCCCAATCGCCCTATGCCAGTTGGTTCACCTTGGATGCCTCACAAACAGACCCGGACAAACAATTCAAGGGCTGGGTCGGCGTGACTGACTTGCCCGAGTTGAATAAAAACGCAGCCAGTTGGCGACAATTTGCATACGGTGACCAAGATTCAGTCACCCGCAAATGGCTGCGCATGGGCGCATCAGGCTGGCGCATGGACGTTGTGCCTTGGGTGCCCGATGACTTTTGGCGAGAGTGGCGAAAAGCGGTCAAGCAAACCCAAGCCGACGCCGTCACCATTGCAGAAACTTGGTTTGACGCATCCAAATACTTATTGGGGGACACCTTCGATGCCACCATGAATTACGTCTTGCGCAATGCCATCTTGGACTTTGCCAACGGCAGTGACGCCCGAAAACTGGTGGCAAATTTGGAGCATTTGAGGGAAGCCTATCCACCGCAGGCTTTTCATGCCCTCATGAATTTACTGTCCAGCCACGACCAAGCGCGTGCCTTGCATGTTTTGGGGGGGCCATTCGATGCCTCGCCCGAAGCGATGCAACAGGCCAAGCAAAAATTGCGCTTGGCCACCGTGGTCCAATTGACCTTGCCAGGCTCCCCAACCATCTACTACGGCGACGAGGTTGGATTGACGGGTGGCGATGACCCTTACAATCGCATGCCATACCCATGGGCCGATCAGGGCGGACAGCCAGACATGGCTTTAAGGCAAGATTTCAAATCTTTGCTCAAACTGCGACAAGAAAAGAAGGTGCTGCGTCGGGGCGTGTTGTTGGCCCCTTTGCTCAGCACCCCTCACGTTGTTGTTTTGGCAAGGCTTTGGGAGCGTGATGTAGCACTGGTGGCAGTCAACAACAGCCAACAAGCGCAAACGCACACTTTCAATTTACCTGCATTGGCTCATGGAAAAGAAGGTGTCGTTTGGTGGGGCAAAGGCGATGTGAAACGTCAGGGCTCACAAATGACCGTTACCCTGCCGCCTCTAGGTGCTTGGGTCTGGGGTACGAATTCGGCTTCAAAGTAGGTAATCTGAGAGATATGAATTTTTTTGAGCACGTTGGCTGGTCGCGCAGCGCCAACATTTACGAAGTCAATGTTCGTCAGTACACGCCAGAGGGCACACTGAACGCATTTGCCTCCCACTTGCCACGCTTGCACCAGATGGGTGTAGACATTTTGTGGCTAATGCCCATTCAGCCGATTGGCAAACTCAAGCGCAAAGGCAAATTGGGCAGTTATTACGCCGTGGCCGACTATACGGCGGTCAATCCAGAATTTGGCACGCTCAAGGATTTCAAGGCGCTGGTGCAACAGGCGCACGCCATGGGCATGAAGGTCATCATTGACTGGGTGGCCAACCACACTGCATGGGACCATGCGTGGGTTAAGCAACATCCCGATTGGTATCTCAAGAACGACAAGGGCGAAATTCACAGCTACCAATACAACAATGGCACCGAACTAGAAGACTGGTCAGATGTGGTGGGGCTGGACTATAGTCAAAAGCCATTGTGGACGGCCATGATCCAAGCCATGCAGTTCTGGGTCAAAGAAGCTGACATCGATGGTTTTCGATGCGATGTGGCCCATTTGGTGCCGCTTAAGTTTTGGCAGCAAGCGCGCACAAAGTTGGATGCACTAAAACCCATGTTTATGTTGGCCGAGTCAGACAACGCCCAATTGCACGATCAAGCGTTTGACATGACCTACGACTGGGCCTTGCAAGATGTTCTCAAAAAAATCGCCAGAGGCCATGGCGATGTGCGAGACCTCAAAGCTTATTTGGCTGCAACCAAGGCCGAGTTTCCAGCTGATGCGTACCGCATGACTTTCACGGCCAACCACGATACCAATTCGTGGCACAACCACGATGCCGCCCATTTTGGGGAAGCCTTTGCCGCCATGGCCATGTTGGCGGCCACCTTGCCTGGCATGCCTTTGGTGTACAGCGGCCAAGAATCTGGGCTGCACAAAATGTTGCAGTTTTTTGAGAAAGATGCCATTGAGTGGCAAAGCTTCAAGCATGAAAAGTTGTACACCACTTTGCTAGCGATGAAAAAGAAACACCCCGCACTGCACAATGGCGCATCAGGTGCCGCGGTTGAGGTGTTTGATGTGGAGAACCCGCACATACTGGCTTTTCGCCGCCAGAAGGGCATCGATGTGGTCTCTGTGCAAGTGAATTTAAGTGCCCAGAATCAGTCCTTCAATTTGCACGGCAGGCCCCGCAAGTTGGGTGCTTGGGAATACCAAATTCAAACCAGTTAAGTTGACTGAGGTTAAATGCTTGCAACAGTGGCTTGTTGCAAGCACGTCTTTACATGGCAGTTGCCGCGCAGTGCTTTGCAATGTACTCTGCATGGTCGGGCATAAAGTCTACGCACTTGGCAATCACATTGCGAACGCTCTCCAAATACTCTTGAATGCTGCCCTCATCTTGCAAGTCCACCAAAGGGTTGTAACGCGAGGGCTTTAAATTTTGTCCTTCCATGACTTGCAGCCAACCCACTTGGGAAAACAGCTCTTCATTGAACCTGAAAATGCGACCGTGTGTTTGGTACAAGGCAATTTTCTCTTTGAGTGAATCAGGCACCGCCATGTGAGCGCAGGCTTTCCAAAACTCGGAGTCGGTGCGCTGGTTGGCGTGGTAGTGCAAGATGATGAAATCGCGAATGCGCTCAAATTGAAAGCGGCTTTGTGCGTTGTAGGTGTCAATGTCAATTTGGCTGAAACCTTGATCGGGAAAAAAATCAACCAGTTGAGCCACGGCCGCTTGAATCAAGTGAATACTGGTGGACTCTAAGGGCTCCAGGAAACCACTCGACAGGCCAATGGCAATCACATTTTTGTGCCAAGCCTTTTTGCGCATGCCCGTGTTGAATTTGATCAAGCGTGGGTCTGCCAAGGGCTTGCCATCTAGGTTAGACAACAAGGTGGCTGCGGCTTCGTCTTCGCTAATGTGTTGGCTGCAAAACACATGACCATTGCCAATGCGATGCTGCAATGGAATGCGCCATTGCCAGCCCGCTTTGTGCGCGGTAGAGCGGGTGTAGGGCAATAGCTTGGGTGCAGATTCGCAAGGTACAGCCAGCGCACGGTCGCAGGGCAGCCAGTGCGTCCAATCTTCATAGCCGGTCTTCAAAGTTTCTTCAATTAACAGGCCTCTAAAGCCAGAGCAGTCGATGAACAAGTCACCCTCGACGCGCTCACCACTGGCCAATACCACCGCGTCCACATGACCATCGATGGCGCGTTGTGACACGTGTGTAATCTTGCCTTCAGTGCGAACCACACCACGTGCTTCACACAGTTTGCGCAAGTACTTGGCATACAGGTTGGCATCAAAGTGATACGCGTAGGTGATTTCGCCTAAGGGTGAGTTGGGTACCGACAAATCGGGCCGCATGAATTTGTTGGCGCGCGCTGCCGCGCGGGTGATGGAATAACTGCCCAGGTCTGCGGCCTTGCCAGCCGCGCGCATCTTGTGCCAATACTGATCAAAGGGCACTGTCCAGAGGTCTTGGCCAATGGCGCCAAACCCGTGCATGTAGCGATCTCCCATTTGGCCCCAATTGACAAACTCAATGGCCAATTTGAAAGTGCCATAGGTGGCTTTTAAGAATTCGTTTTCGTCGATGCCAGCCACTTTGTTAAAGCGTTGAATCATGGGGATGGTGGCTTCACCCACACCCACAATGCCGATTTCATCCGATTCCACCAAGCGGATGTTGTATTTGCCGCGGAGCACACTGGCCAAGGCGGTCGCTGTCATCCAACCAGAGGTGCCACCGCCAACGATCACAATGTTTTGAATTAAGGGGTTTTGCATGTTCAATACCAAGCATGAAAAAAAGGGGAGGACAAGTCCTCCCCTTACTTTAACGTCACTCAAATCCAAAGGTTTGAGGAAGGTTAAATGACAAATTCAAATTAGAACTTGTAAGTTGCGCCCATCAAGTAGATCTTGCCGTATTTGACTTTCTCTACGATGTTGTCAGGCGTGTTGCTGTAGCGTTGGAACTGCGCATTGCTTGCATTGTTCACTTGGAACAACACGGACAAACCTTTGGCAGGTCCTTTTTGGAACTCATAACCGGCTTGCAAGTCGACCACAGTTTCGCCTTTGATGAAGGTCAACTGACGGTTGTCCTGGAAGTCGCTGATCTCGCCCAAGAAGTCGGAGCGCTGTCGGCCAGCAACCGCAAATTGGAAGCCGCTCTTCTCGTAGTAGAAGCGCAAGTTGTTCACGTTTTTAGACAAGCCTGGCAATGGAATTTTGTCGCGGCCAATGTCATTCGTATTGAATGCACTGGTCGGTAAGTTCACGTTGCTGGAAGTGCTAGACATGTTCGCCATCACACCAAAGCCATCCAGTGCAGGCGTCAACATAGAGAAGGGCACATTGATGGCCAGTTCTACGCCGCTGATATCACCACCTTGACCATTGATCGGACGCGTCAGCATGCCCTTGGTACCGTAAGGTAAACCAGTGGGTGCATAAGCCTTGAAGTCAAACGGAGTAGCTGTTTTCAGGATGTATGTGTCTAGGTTCTTATAGAAACCAGCGATGCTCACATAACCCTTCTTGCCGAAATATTTTTCGTATGACACGTCAAAAGATTTAGCGCGGAAAGGTTCAAGTTCAGGATTGCCACCGTCACCGGTGTATGTTCCCTTGGTGCTGTCATAGCTGAAGTTCATGCTGGAGCGCATGTCGCCCATGTTGGGGCGTGCCAACACTTTGGCCAAACCAACACGCAGTACTTGGTCGTTGCCTGCATCAAAGTTCAGGTTTAGACTGGGGTTAAAGTCGCTGTAGGTTTTGCCATTGCCAACAGAAATGCCGGGACAAGTGGCCACTGTGTTGCCTGTGCAAGTTGCACGGTTCACGTTAAAGCCTGTAGAGCTTTGGTCTGTATTGACCATTTGTGCACCCACATTGCCGCGGTAGGGCATGCCGAACAGTGTTCCGTCCATGTCGCCTTTAATGTAAGTCGTGGTGACTTTTTCTTTGACGGACCAATCTTTGTTCAAGATGTCGCTGTCCACCTTTTTAGCCAAGTCATAAATGGTGCCCAATGAGCCACGTGGGTCCCAAGACACTACAGCCAAGCCAGTGGTACCCGCTACATTGGTGGCTGTGCCTGGTACAGCTGCGCCTGCATAGGGATCGCCACCTTTCACGACCAAACGGCCTTCTTGAGTGGTTCGTACTTTGGTACGATCTGAGAAGTTGGCGCCAATTTCAACGGAAGAAATTGGACCGTAGTCCACGCTACGACGGCCTGAGAAGCGAACGTTGTCCACTTTGTCAGACACTTCAGGGATCGCCACATAACCTGCTTGAGGTGATGAAGGACCGCCACTCCAACCGTTCACGTCGGTCAGCTTAATTTGCGAGCGATCGGCATAGCTCAAACCTGTTTTGAAAAGGGTGTCAGCCAAGTTGTTGCCGTTAAAGCCAGACCAAGAGATGGTGTCGGTTTTGCCGGTGGTGTTGCCATTGCCTGGCAAGCCGGCCGTGGTTTCATAGCGCGAGCTGATACGGGACACTTTGGACTGAGAAATGTCAGCATTGGCCTTCCAGTCACCCGCTTTGAACTTGGTGTTCCAGCCGAAAGAGTCGAGTTTATCGTCGCCTGATTCCAAGTGATTGCGGACCACGCCCTTGTAGCCGTCCATGGTGCCACTGGTGACAAAACCAGCAGAATTCACGACAGCGCCAGGCAACAATTTACCGGCGGGGTCATAAGAAGCGTTCTCTAAGAAAGCGCCTTCCAAGCCAGTTTTCTTCAACGCAAAAGTTCCTTTGGACGAGAACACATCCAGGACTGTTTCGAAGTCTTTGTTGGGCTTGTATTGAACAACAGCCATCAAACCTTCGCGGTTAGAGGTACTTTGTTCTGTGTCAGCGGTAAAGCCACCGGGAATCTTGACGTCTTGACCGTTGTACTTGATGTCACGGTTCCAGCCACCCCAAGAGTTGAACTTCAACTGCTCAGCACCTTCGTCTTTTAACTTGGTGTAGCCCAGTGCAATACCCAGAGTGCGGTCTGCAAATTGGTCAACGTAGGAGAAAGATTGGCGATCGCCTTTGCCTTCGCCAGCGCCAGAGTCAATGCCTGAGCGTTGTGAACGTACATTGGCAGAGAACGTGCGTTTGTTGAAGTCCAAAGGGCGCACAGTGCGCAAATCGATCGTAGAAGCCAGACCTTGGCCAACCAAAGAAGCCTCTGGTGTCTTGTGAATCACAATAGAACCGAGAAGTTCAGCGGGAAACTGATCAAACTCAACGCCACGGCTGTCGCCGGTGGACGCTTGTTCACGACCATTCAGCAATGCGCCGTTGAAGTCGGGAGACATACCGCGCACGCTCACAGATTGAGCACGGCCGGTTGATTTGTTACGTTGTGCTGTGACACCAGGCAAGCGTGCGACAGATTCAGCAACTGTGGTGTCAGGCAACTTACCGATGTCTTCAGCGTTCAGAGCTTCAACAATGCCATCGGCATTGCGTTTGGTTGCAATGGCGCTTTCAATCGATGCACGGATACCCGTCACGACCACTTCGCTGCTGGCTTGTTGCGCATGTGTAGCGCCCGCAACGCTGATCAACAAAACAGCGCAGCCAGCCGCTACTGGGCTGACCTGGAAGCCGCTTTGCCTTACCGCTTTGCGCGATTTTTGATTGGTTTGTGTCATTCTTTTGACCTTAGATTGAGAAAAAAAGAGGTGTGCCACCCTTGGAAACTTCATGTAAACGATTGCACGAAGTGATTGTGTAGTAAAACTAGATAATCTTTCACTTGGGAAATACCCTAGATGTTGTAGAAATAAAACCGCTAGTAGGTGAGTACTTTAGAAGTAAAAGAAATTGCAAATGCGTTTTGCAAGGTCGCCAAAATAGCGGAAAATCTCATTTCTTGTACCAAAATTACAGCCGGTCTGTCGTTACAGTTGCGCAGTCCTTTAGAAGATTCCGTTATGACAATTACCAAATTAGCCCCATTATTTTCAGCTGTGCTGCTTTGCCTTGGTGTTACTTTCAATGCGCAGGCACAAGCACAAGTGACCGTCCGCCCAGAAGTGGCCAAGTCTTTGCAAGCTGCACAAGATGCCATGAAGGCAGGCCAAATTGAAAATGCTTTAACCCTGTCTCAACAAACGCTGGCAATGCCAGGCATCACCGCTGTCGAAAAACCCATCATTCAGCGCACCTTGGCCGTTGCGGCACTTCAAGCAAAAAACTTTAAGTTGGCGGCCAGTACCCTTGAAAACCTGATTCAAGAGATGCCCGCCGAGACGCCTGCCGCGCAAAAGCGCCCCCTCATCGAGTCCTTGCTCAATGCCAGTCAGCAAGCCCAGGACTACACGCGAGTGGTCGATTGGGCACGCGCGTATTTGAAAATGGAAGGCAGCAACCCATCTGTCCGCCCCGTCCTGATTCAAACCCTATCGGTCATGAAACGCCATGATGAGGTTATTCAAGAAGTGAAAGAAAAAATACGCTTGGATGAAGCCGCCAAAGTCAAAACGTCAGAAAGTGATTTGCGCTTGATGGCCGTCAGCCAACGCCAACTGAAAGACGATGCGGGCTACAACAGCACTTTGAAGATGCTCTTGCAGAACTACCCCTCAAAAGCATATTGGGCTGAAATGATTCCACGCTTGGCCCGACAAGCCAATTTCAATGCGCGGTTTGATCTGGACCTGTACCGTTTGCTTGAACTGACTGGCAATCTAGAAGACGCCATTGAATACATTGACATGGCCAATTTGGCCCTTAAAGCAGGCCTGCCTGCAGAAGCTTCTCGCATGGTTGAGCAAGCTTACAGCGCGGGTTTGTTGGGCAAAGGCAGCGACGCAGCCAGTCACCAAAAATTACGCCAACAAATTCAACAGCGTTTGATGGAAGACGACAAAGCCTTGCCAGCCCTTGAAAAGTCAGCAAAAGATGCCAATGCACTGGCCAGCTTGGCCGACGTTTACGCGTCCAAACAAAAGTGGGACCTGGCCCAAGCCCATTACAGCAAAGCCATAGCCATGGGTGGATTGCGCCGTGAAGCAGAAACACGCTTGCATGCAGGCATCGCGTTGTTCAAGGCTGGACAAAAAGAAGAAGCGAACAAAATGTGGGACAGTGTGCAAGGCGAAGCAACAGCCGTTGACATTGCCCAATTGTGGAAGGCTTGGCAAGCCAACAACTGAAGCACCATGCGTAACGACTTGACCGACCCTCGACATTGATGCTTTCATAAGTGGACAAACGAAAACTTCAAATGGCAGACATCGCCAAATTGGCAGGTGTTTCAACGGCCACGGTGTCGCGCGCACTCAATGGCAGTGACGCCATTCGCCCCGAAACGCGCGAGCGAATCATGGCCTTGGCTCAGGCACATCAGTACACCGTGCATGCAGGCGCTAAAAACTTACGCAGTGGCGAGAACCGAACCTTGGGTTTGGTCATCCCTTATCAATCCGCATTGCGCATGCAAGTGACCGATCCCTTTTTCTTGTCCATGTTGGGTCATTTGGCCGACGCCATGACCGAATCTCAATACGACTTGCTCTTGTCGCGTGTGAATGCCGATCATCTCGATGAATGCGCCGCCCTCTACGATTCAGGCCGAGTGGCTGGCATGGTGGTGGTGGGTCAATGGAATCACCATGATCAACTCAATGCATTGGCCAAACGCCGAGTGCCCTTGGTGGTTTGGGGCGCCATGCTGCCAGATCAGCTGTATTGCAGTGTGGGCAGCGACAACGCAATGGGTGGCTATGAAGCCACCCTGCATTTGATTCAACAAGGTCGCAAGCACATTGCGTTCATGGGCGACTTTCAATCTGGCGAAGCCAAGTTTCGTTACGAAGGTTATTGCCGTGCCCTGGCGCAGCACGGCATTGAGCCCAATCCCGCGTTGCGCATTGCATCACCCTTTACGCCACTAGAAGCGCAACAGGCCATGCATCATTTTTGCGATCAACAGCAGCACATCGATGCGTTGTTTGCCGCCAGTGATTTGATCGCCATCAATGCCATGGGGGTCCTCAATGCCCGAGGTTTCAAGGTGCCCGAAGATGTTGCCGTGGTGGGTTATGACGATGTGGATGCTGCGCGACACAGTTTTCCGCCACTTAGTACGGTTCACCAACCACTCGACGTGGCGGCGAGGGCGTTGTTGCAATCGTTGCAGGACGTGATGCAGGGCAGACAACCAGCCTCTCGACAATTGCCCAGCCCTTTGATCGTTCGCGCCTCTTCAAGTCAAAATAGACTGCCTGCTTAACACAACAACTTCAGCACAGGCAACGAAGGCTCAAGCCTGACTCAATCTTTGCTTGCAGCTGAGGCCGCTGCTTTCATTGCAAACTCAGCACGCAATGCGCGAAGTTTTTCACGCGGGTCTTCTTTCACCGTATTTTTGTCGAGCGCCATCTCGCCAATAAATCGGCTGGGCAACGCGGCAATGGTTTCACGGCCCTTCTTGCGGCGTTTGGTCCAACTGACAGACAGTGAGCGCTGCGCACGCGTAATGCCGACATACATCAAGCGCCGCTCTTCTTGCAAGCGCGACAGTTGTCCTTCTGCATGCACTTCAGCATTGATTGACTCTTTGTTGTCTTCGTCCATTTTGAAAGGCAGTAGCCCTTCATTCACGCCCACCAACATCACGTGTGGCCACTCTAAACCTTTGGCAGCATGCAGTGTGGACAGCGTCACCACGTTGGGGTCTTGCTCGCGTTCATTCAACGTTGACAGCAAAGAAATGGTTTGCGCTACTTCCAGCAAAGATTTGGTTTCGGATGCAATGTTGACGCCTGCGGCATCGTCAATGGTGCCACCACAGCGGCCAGCCATCCAATCGCAAAACTCAAGCACATTGGTCCAACGGGCAGCCGCTACTTTTTCGTTGTCTTCGCCATCGTACAAATGCTTTTCATAGCCGATGTCTTTTAGCCATTGCAGCAAAAAAGCCTTGGCTTCTTCAGCCCCATGGGTGCGTTTGGCACGGTATTCCAAATCATTCATGAAGCGTCCAAACTCATGCAAACTGCCTACAGCACGAGCTGACAAGCGGCTTCCTAGACTGTTAGAAAACAGGGCTTCAAACAAACTCAGTTTGTATTGACTGGCCAAGGTGCCTAGACCCGCCAATGTTTGGTGACCAATGCCGCGCTTAGGACTGGTCACTGCGCGCAAGAATGCCGGGTCGTCATTGTTGTTCACCCACAAGCGAAACCAAGCGCACAGATCTTTGATTTCGGCGCGGTCAAAGAAGCTTTGGCCGCCCGACACTTTGTAGGGAATCTGTGCACGTCGCAAAGCTTTTTCAAAGGGCTTGGCCATGTGATTGGCGCGGTACAAAATGGCAAACTCACGGTAGTCGCGGTATTGAACACCTCCCGCTGTGGTGCTGGTTCCTGCGCGCAAAGATTGAATGCGTGCCACCACCCGGTCAGCTTCGTGTTCCTCGTTGTCGGCATCTACCACTCGGACTGGCTCGCCCTCTCCCAACTCAGAGAACAGGGTCTTGGGATACAACTTGGGATTGGGTTCAATCACATTGTTGGCTGCACGCAAGATGGCGCTGGTGGAGCGGTAGTTCTGCTCTAGCTTGATCACTTTCAACTGTGGAAAGTCTTGCGGCAATCGTTTGAGGTTGTCTAGCGTGGCACCGCGCCAACCATAAATGGATTGATCATCGTCACCCACTGCTGTGAACCGGGCGCGCTCACCCACCAAATGTTTCAGCACCTCGTACTGTGTGGCATTGGTGTCTTGGTATTCGTCCACCAACACATGGCCCATGGCTGCCTGCCAGCGCTCGCGAACTTCAGGGAAGTCGGCCAGTAATTTCAAGGGCAGCCCAATCAGATCGTCAAAGTCAACGCTTTGATAGGCCGCCAATCTTTCTTCGTAGCGGCCCATGATGCGTGCCGCGATGCGTTCGTTTTCGTTGTTTGCAATGGCTTCGGCTTGCGCGCCATTCAGCCCCCTGTTTTTCCAAGCGCTGATGGTCCACTGCCATTGCCGTGCTGTATTGGCATCGGTGGTACCCCCACAGTCTTTCAAGATGCTCACCACATCATCAGAATCCAAAATACTGAACTGAGGTTTGAGGCCTAACACATGGCCGTCTTGGCGCATGATGCGCACACCCAAGGCGTGGAAGGTGCATATCATCACCTCTTGTGCACCTTTGCCAATGAGCTTGCGGGCACGTTCCCGCATTTCACTGGCCGCTTTGTTGGTAAAGGTAATGGCTGCAATGCGTTTGGGCTCTAGCCCCACTTCAATCAAGCGCGCAATTTTTTGCGTAATCACGCGCGTTTTGCCCGAGCCAGCACCCGCCAGGACAAGGCAGGGGCCTTTGACGTAGTTGACGGCTTCTAGTTGCGCCGGATTCAAACCGAGGGTGGGGGAGGTCATGCTTTTTGAACAGAAACACCGCGACACAAGTCAGGTCGAGCGGTCATGGATCATAGCGGGCAAATGAGGCTCAAATTCCAAGGCACAATGCGAACCATGTTAGATGTCTTGCGCGTCACCTTTCCCTTCTTTGCATTGGTCTTTTGCGGCTATTGGGCTGCTCGTCGGCAAATGCTGCCGTTTGAGGCCATTCCTGGTCTCAATGGGTTTGTGTTGTTCTTCGCATTGCCGTGCATGTTGTTTCGGTTTGGTGCCAGCACACCCATTGCGCAGTTGCTCGACGCCGGAACATTTTTCATGTATTTGTTTTGCGCCTTGGTCATGGTTGCGTTTGTGTTGGCCGTTACCATGAACAAGCGCATTGGTTGGAACGATGGTGCGTTTGGTGCCTTGGTGGGCGCCTTTCCCAACACCGGGTTCATGGGGGTGCCTTTGTTGGTGGCCTTGTTGGGTTCAGCTGCGGCAGGTCCTGCCATTGTCACCATCGTCATTGACATGGTCATCACCACCTCACTTTGTATTGCGTTGTCACGACTTGATGGTGCGGGTGAGCAAGGTGTTGGTCAAGCTGCCAAAAATGCTTTATGGGGCATGCTTAAAAATCCCATGCCGTGGTCTATTTTGTTGGGCACTTTGTTTTCTGCATTTCAAGGTGAGTTGCCTGGGCCGGTCGACAAAACCGTGGCTTTGTTGGCCGATGCGGCATCGCCTGTGGCTTTGTTCACCATTGGTGCGGTGTTGGCGCGGTCTCAAAAAATTGCGCACCACGCACAACACGGCCCTCTCACTTGGCACGATTACGTTCCAGTGGCTTTGATCAAATTATTTCTGCATCCTTTATTGGTTTTATGTGTGGGCCTGGCGGCCATCGCCATTGGCGTACCCATCGATGTCTTTGCACTCAAAGTCATGGTGTTGGTGGCAGCGCTGCCCAGTGCCAGCAATGTGTCCATGTTGGCCGAAAGATTTGGCGCAGACAATGGCCGCATTGCGCGCATCATTTTGGTGTCTACCTCTGCCGCTTTCCTGACGTTTTCGGGTGCGGTTACCTTGTTGCAATAATTTGGCACGTCATCGACGAGCCATCGACCTGCCAACAACATGCCATCTGCATTGATATTTTGAGCGCGCTAAATGGCCAGCGGGTCTACATCGACCAACCAGCGAATCAAACCTTTGTGCTCGGGGTGTGACCGACCCTCGTGCAGACAAGTTTGAAGCAAATCTAAAACCTTATGCAGAGATGTCCGAGATGTGCTTTCCAATAACATTTGCGCACGCTCCACATTGGCCACACGCTGAATGCTCATGGGCACAGCTGGAAACACACTGACTTCTGAAAGCATGTTGGCAACTGACGCATCTTCTTGTGCCATCTGCTGAAGCTGTGCATTGCTATGGTTTAAAAAAGCTTGTGCCACAGACTGAAGCCGTGCATCACATCGCAGCAAAGCTTGAAAACTGCTTGGTGGTAGACCTGCTTCTAGGCGCTCTTTTAATTGCTGTTCCGCAAAGGCAGGGTAGTCGTGTTTTTTCAAAGCTTCAAACAGAGGATGTGATGGATGAAAAGTCTGAACCCACATTTCACTCGAGGCACTTTGTGCAGCATCGCGGCCTGCGCGGCCACCCGCTTGCATCAACAAAGCAAACAAACGCTCAGGCGCTCTGAAGTCACTTGAAAACAAAGCACCGTCCGGGTTAATGGCGGCTACCAAAGTGATGCGCCTGAAATCATGCCCTTTGGCAATCATTTGGGTGCCCACCAACACATCCACTTCACCACTGTGCACGCCTGCCAGTTGGGCTTCAAGCGAGCCCTTTAGTTTGGTGCTGTCAGCATCAATGCGCATGACGCGAACCGCGTGGCCGTCGGGTCTTTTGACATCGACCAACAATTCAGCCAAATGTTCTTCGAGTTGCTCGGTGCCGCGGCCCATCGGTGCAATGTCGGCGTTGCCGCAAGTTGGGCAAGCACGCGGCACACGCTGCGTAAAGCCGCAATGATGGCAACGCAGGGTGCGGTCAATTTTGTGAAACACACGAAATGCACTGCAATGCGCGCATTCACTTTTCCAACCGCAATCTGCACAATGCAAAACGGGGGCATAACCACGGCGATTGAGCAACAGCATGCTCTGCTCACCTTTTGCCACTCGCGCTTGAATGGCCGCAATCAAGGGGGCCGACAAAACCGTTTTGCGCGGTTGATGGTTCATGTCGACGCGTCTTACAAAAGGCAATTGGCCGGCACCAATGCGCGCGGGCATGTGCAAGCGCAGATACTTTCCACCTTCTTCGGCCGGCCTGCTTTGGTGCCAGCTTTCCAAAGAAGGTGTTGCCGATCCCAAAATCACTTTAGCGCCTTCAAGTCGGGCGCGGTAAACGGCCAAGTCACGTGCTGAATAACGTGCGCCTTCTTGTTGTTTGTAACTGGCATCGTGTTCTTCGTCTACCACCACCCATTTCAAGCGTGGCATGGAGGCAAAAATGGCCATCCGCGTGCCCAGCACAATGCGCGCAGTACCGTTGTGAGCGGCCAACCAACTTTTTAAGCGCTGAGGCCCCGTCATGCCACTGTGCATAGAGACCACGCCTTCCTCGCCAAAACGCGCCTTCACGCGTGCTTCCAGTTGCGGCGTCAAATTGATTTCGGGCACCATCATCAAGGCTTGCGCACTGGGGTCTTCTGCCAAGCAACGCGCAACGGCTTGCAAGTACACCTCTGTTTTGCCACTGCCGGTGGCACCATGTATTAAAAAGGGTCCAGGCGCTTCGGCCATTTGCGTCAGCACCCGTGATTGCTGTTCAGACAAAGGCCACGGCGATTCAAGTGCGGTATTCAAGGCCTCATCGGGAGCGTTTCGCTTCTTTAAACGCCTTGCCAATTGTTCTGGTGTCAAATCGCGCAATTGCGGCGGCAAAGCCGCCATGGCCACTTCACCCAAAGAGCGCTGGTAATACTGTGCCGTGAATTGAACCAACTGAAGCCAATGTGCATTCAAAGGACTCACACCATTCAACACGGCCGTTACATTCTTTACGGCACTTAGCGCCAAATGCGACGGTGCTTGTGCATGCACGCGCCAGACCACGCCCAACACCTCGCGCTTGCCAAATGGCACGCGCACCAACTGACCCACCTGTGCGGCCAGATCGGTGTTGTAGGTTAGCAAACCACCCATTTGACTGTGGGCGGGTGCCGAAACTGCGACGTCAAGCCACATGGTTGCTGTGTTCCTTGTCTTGCTGCTTCAATTGCATGGTTTAAGGCATTCTGTCAGTTTCTTGCTCATAAATACTCTTGAAATCTCGCTTAAGTTGTTGTTTTTCAAGAGCTTTAGAAGCAGTCCCAAAAAACTGTGGATAACTTTGTTGAAAACTCTGCTTGATACCGCTGAAACCCTTGAAAAATAAGGCTTTGCTTGGATTGCTCGAGAACTGAGCAAAATCATAAAGTTCAATTAAATCAACTACTTAGATTGTCATTGATTTCTTCGGTGAAGTCGTTCTTGCAATTGAAATTGTATTTTTCAACAAAATTACTTTTGTGCATAAGTCAATAGAAAAAACCCAAAAAAATTAAATATTTTTGGGTTGTTTTAAGTGATTTATGCAGTACAGAGTGTCTTACCAAGCCGATTGCTGGCGCATGGCTTTGGAATGCGCGTGAACTGCCTCTACCAAGGCCGAGACATGTTCGGGCGGCGTGAATTGGCTAATGCCATGACCTAAATTGAAAATGTGTGTGGGGCCCGTACTTTGGGTATCGGTGTGTGGCATTCCAAAACTGTCCAACACCCGTATGACTTCTTTTTGAATTTGCGCGGGTGGTGCAAACAAGACGTTCGGGTCAATGTTGCCTTGCAAAGCTTTGCCAGCGCCATTGACCTTGCCGCCAACCAGGTGCCGGGCACGACCTAAGTTCATGGTCCAGTCTAGGCCTAACACGTCACAATCGAGTTTGCCCATCTCTTCGAGCCACAAACCACCCCCTTTGGTGAACACAATGCGTGGAATGCGTGCACCCAAGTGCTCTTTCTTTGTCAGCGCAAGCACTTTGGCCGTGTAGGCCAAGCTGAACTCTTGGAAGGCCGCATCTGCCAATACGCCGCCCCAACTGTCAAAAATCATGACGGCTTGTGCGCCCGCATCAATTTGGGCATTCAAATAAAGTGCCACGGCTTGCGCATTGATCTCCAAAATGCGGTGCATCAAATCGGGACGGCTGTACAACATCGACTTCACCAAGCGGTAGTCATCCGAGCCCTTTCCTTCCACCATGTAGCAGGCCAACGTCCAGGGGCTACCAGAAAAACCAATCAGGGGCACGCGACCCTTCAAGGCTTTTCGAATGGAGGTGACTGCGTCAAAGACGTATTGCAATTTGGCCATGTCAGGCACTTGCAGCGCTGCCACATCGACTTCATCGCGCACGCTCTTGGCAAATCGTGGACCTTCGCCCAAGGCAAAACTCAAGCCCAGTCCCATGGCATCTGGCACGGTCAAAATATCGCTGAACAAAATGGCGGCGTCCAGTGGGTAGCGCTCGAGGGGTTGCAAGGTCACTTCGGTGGCAAAGTCAACGTTGGTGGCCAAGCCCATGAAGCTGCCGGCCTTGGCGCGCGTAGCGCAGTACTCAGGCAAATACCTGCCTGCTTGTCGCATCAGCCACACCGGGGTGTGGTCGGTGGCTTGTCGCAGACAAGCGCGCAAAAAGCTGTCGTTGGACACAGGGGCAAAGCGGTCAGAAGTCATGTTCACAGTGGCCAAATTGGCCTTTTCAAAAAGAATCTGCTGCATTCTCGCAGACGGGATGCACAGCCTGCCTGAGTGGGCACGGGTCAATTGAGTTTATGGCGAGGCTTTTACCTGCCGCAATGCATTTTGAATCTCTGCAACAGAAGGCAACTCGGAAAGCAATTGCACCGATTGCCCCGGTGCATACCATGCATAGACCGGCACGCCGTTGCGACCCATCGCATTCAGGGCTTTGGTAATGGCTGGGTCGTAACGTGTCCAATCGGCGCGCAGCAACAAAACCTTTTTCTGTGCAAAAGATGCCAAGACTTCTGGCTGACTGAAAGTGGTTTTTTTGTTGAACTGACAGGTCACGCACCAAGCTGCCGTAAAGTCAATGAACACAGCTTGTCCGGCTTCACGTGCGCTGGTCACTTTCTCTTCAGACCAAGCCTCCCAAATAACGCCAGACACGTTGCCTTTGGGCGTGTTGTCTGCTGAGAAAGCGCCTTTGTCTGTAGCCGCTGCAGAATCCATGCGCGTCCAACTTGGCCCCCAATACCAAACTGACAGTGCCAGCACTACCAAGGCTAAAACGCGCAAGCCCCAGCCCACTTTGCCCTGCTGTGGCAAGGCCCACAAAACCAAGGCTAAGCTGAGCAAACAAATCAGAAAACCGATAACCCCTTCAAGACCAACCTGCTGTCCCAGGACCCAAACCAACCATAAGACGGTGGCATACATGGGAAATGCCATGAATTGCCGAAAGGTGACCATCCAAGCACCTGGTCTTGGCAAAAATTCAACCCATTTTGTGCTGACCGTCAGGGCCATAAAGGGCAAAGCCATGCCCACTCCCATGGCACCAAAAATAGGCAGCGCTTGCCAAGTTGGCAGACCTATGGCCAAGCCAAGCGACGCGCCCATGAAAGGGGCGGTACAAGGTGAGGCAATGACCACTGCAAACACACCCGACCACAAGGCATTGACCCAAGGTCGTGACCATTGAAGGCCAGCTACCGAACTGGGCACAAAGGCGCCAAACTCAAACATGCCAGACAGGTTCAAGCCCATCACGGCAAATAACAGGGCCAATCCGCCTACCACCCAAGGTGATTGGAGTTGGAAGCCCCAGCCCAATTGCGCGCCAGCGGCTCTGAAAGCCAACATCAAAGCGCCCAGCAGCAGAAATGACAACAAAACACCCGCCGTGAACGCCCAGGCAGAGCCTTTCATGTGCTTGGTGCTTTGTGAATGCTGTGAGATGCTGAGCAATTTGATGGCCAAAACGGGAAACACACAAGGCATCAAGTTCAACAACAAACCGCCGGCCAGAGCGCCTAACAATGCCAAGGCCCATGTGGCCAGAGGCGCTTCTAGGGTGTTGCTCGTTGGTCGCGTTGACAGCTTGAGCTTGTCGGCAGCTTGTGGCTCGTCAGTCAATTCGCGCCATTGACCCTGAACAGGTGTGTCAAAGGCCCATTGCAATCCCGTAGGCGCTTCTGCTTTGCCTTGCACCAGCAACCAAGACATTTGCTTGGGGCTGTCCATTCTCTCGCTCGAAATGCGAACCTTTATTTTGCGCGCACTGTTTGGATCTGATGTTTCGCTTTCCAGCACCGGTGCCGCATTGTTTTGAATCACATTGGCAGTTTGTGGAAATAAAGTCCATTCGCCCTTTTGCAGTTCAGTGGGCAAGTTGGCCAGCGTCAAATGGAGCGTGCGGCCATCTTCGGCAATGCGAGCTTCATGCAGGCCATGGAGGGGGCTGGCTTGGTACTGCAGGACTTTTTGAAACGCTGCACTCGCCATGGCACTGGCGCCATTGACGGGTACCGACAGTTGAAAATCTCCCTCTTGCGGAATGCACTCTTGTTTGCACACCAACCAATTGGCACGCAGTTGAATGTTGACGCTCGGCCCTTCAGGCTTGAAAGCCTTGTCAACTTGCACAGGCGTAACCAACAGCACCTTGTCTTCATAGCCAAAATTGGCCAGCGTGCCAATGGGAATTTTTTTAGGCACAGGCCAAATTAATGGTCCAGCCGATAAACCTGCGGGCAATTTCCAAGTTAATTCGGTGGGCAAACCGGAGTCGCCTGGATTTTTCCAATAAGTGTGCCAGTGCGCTTGGTGCGTCAATTCCAGACCCAGCCAAAGGGTTTGTCCTGCAGAAATGCCTTGAGGCGCATTCACCAGCAAAGTGGCTTTCACTTGCGGTGTTTGCACTTCGTGGTTCACTTTGCCACTGCCCAGCACTTGGGTTTGCGCATGGCATGTCATTGCCAGTGCCAAACTGGCTGCGCCCCACAGCAAGGGGTGCAACAAAAGAGGGACAAGACGTCGAAAGTTCAGCAACAACATAAGCAGCAAGGTCAGCAGCGAAAAAGCTGGGAGGGCCAAAATGGGCAAAAGTACACGATCAGAACTCTACACCTCAAAATCATGCACTTAATGCCGGTACCTCTATTAAACTGCCGATATGAAAAGTTCGTCAGCCCAGCCCAGTCTAAGCCCTTATTGGTCAGAATTGACCACCCTCGATTTTGCGCGCATTGACACATCCCGCGCGATAGCGGTGTTGCCTTTGGCCGCTACCGAGCAACACGGCCCTCACCTGCCCCTGTCGGTTGATTCTGACATTGTGAATGGCGTGGTCTCTGCAAGCTTGGGCCCGCTTCAAGCCAGTCAGGCCGCCTCAGACAGACCGCCTTCAGTTTTCTTCTTGCCCACTCAAAACATTGGCCTGAGTCCCGAGCACGCAGCATTTGCAGGCACCCTGACTTTAAAGCCCGAAACACTGATTCGTCTTTGGACTGACATTGCAGAATCTGTCAAAGCGGCGGGCATCAACAAACTGGTACTGTTTAATGCGCACGGGGGGCATGTCGGTGCCATGGATGTGGTGTCGCGTGACTTGCGTGCACGTTTGGGCATGTTGGTCTACTGCGTCAACTGGTATCAACTGCCCATGTTGAACAACAAGGGTGAAGATTTGAACACCCTGTTTTCTTCGCATGAACATCGTTTTGGTGTGCATGCAGGCGATGTTGAAACTTCTGTCATGTTGGCGCTTCAACCCCAACGCGTTCGCATGGACTTGGCGCAAAATTTCAGTTCCAGTGCCGAGCAACGAGCTACCAACTTTCCCATTTTGGGAAACGGTCGCAGTGCCAAATTGGCATGGCAAATGCAAGATTACAACCCAGCTGGCGCGGCCGGCAATGCGGCCGCTGCCAATGCACAAAAAGGTCAGGCTTTGGTTGATGCCGCAGGCCGTTCATTGGCCCAACTCTTGTTAGAAATCGACCGCTTGCCAGATTCAACCCTGAAAATATGAAAGCCACATGGCACACGTGTGTGTCGCATGCCTCTGGTTTGTTGCTTCAATTGATGGCGGGCAATTTGAGTTCACACGCACTGGGGTGAATTTGCTTCGGACATTCGCGGCTGGCATCTAAGCAGCCACCATCGGCATAGATGCCTTTGCCGTCACGCATGCGCAGCATCCGACTCAAGACCTTCTCTAAGGCTTGCGGATCTTGCATCGTTTGTTGAACGCGAGCCTCTACGATGCTTTCATCGATCCAAGTTTCGCCTTGTGGGTTGAGGCTCAGACCATCGCGCCAGTGGTAAATTTCTACACACTTGTGTTGCAAGGTGAAGGGCTGATCACGCTTCCAGAAGTTGCTGAAATAACCGCCGCCCATGTAGATTACCCATGAACCCTCATAGCCTGTGACATCGGAAGAGGGCTCATCGGGGTTGCGAAACCACAAACGATCACCGGGGACAAAAAATTGAGCGGGCAAAGGGGCCTCAAGCGAACCGTATTCGTGCAAAAAAACATCGTGAAATTGTGCAGAGCGAACAGCATGAATTTCATTGAGCTGCTGCAGAGCTTGCAACAACGCAGGATGGTGTATTTCCGCTTCTTGCGCCAAGCCTAACAAGATGACGTATTCACTGGCGCGATAGCACGAGAAGTCATAAAGCTTGCCGGTTGCTTCGGGTTGGGTGGCACTGATCAGGGCTTTGATCAAGCATGTGCCTGGTTGCAAGACAAAGCCTGCGTCTTCCACGTAGTGCCAAAATTCGAGAGGACGCTCGGCCGCTTCGGTACGAAACGCCAAAGCGGTTTTTCTTGCTGCGTACACAATGTTCTCGCGCACCCGCAACACGCTTGCAAGGGCTTCTAAGTTGTTGAACTCGAAAACATGAGGCGAGACCAGCATCGACCACAAGATTTCTTGTGTCAAATTTTGAGCGTGTTTGTGAAAGGACAGCGTGTTGAATTCTGGCGCAAAAGCGGCGGTCCAATCTGAACGCATGTGGCAAAACGTGCCATCCAAATGGCTGTCAATGACGGTGTCGTTCAGAATGCCATGCGATTGCATGAAAATTTTGCAGTCTTCTATCGATCCATTTGCAATCCGTATGCCTTGATGTTGGACAGGCATGGGGTTGGGCAAGGATGGAATCTGCATGCATGTCATTCTGACAAGAAAATCAATTGCCCCCTATCAGGAGAAACACTATCTAAGCGCTCATTCAACTGAATTGTTTGAGGCAGCAGATTAAGCGAAGGTCACCCATTTGTGGTGCTCGTCATTTTCCAAATGCGGAAGATTGTTATACGACAGCAACATCTGTCTGGAAGGTGTGTAAATGAACTCTGTCAGTGCTGTGTTGCGAATGCGCAGGTTCAACTCAATGGTGGTGTCGGCGGGTGCACCAAGCACTTGGCCCACAGCCGTGGAAATTGGCCCCCCACTGGACACTAGCAACACGCGTCCTTTGTAATTGGACCTCACATGCGCCAGTACCGTGTGAATGCCTTGCACAAATTCCGAATAACTTGGCATACCCTGAGGGTGTGTTTCACCTGCCATCCACTTTTGCAAAGCGGTTCTAAGCAGACGGAAGTGGTGCTTGTACATCTCTGGGGTATCGGGTTTGCCCAAAGGTTCTGGATGCACCGTAGCAATGAGGGCGTGGCTGTCGTATTCGTTTAACTCGGGCCACACCTCAGGTGACATTTGAAGGCCGGCACCCTCGGCGATGCCTTCCCAGGTTTGTCGATGCCGCTTCAGGCTACCCATCAGCACGGCCTCGAAAGACAGTGCATCTGGCGTGCGCTTGCAAGCTTGTTTCCAGTAAGCACCCAAGCGAATGCTTTGGCGTTGGCCAAGGTCGCTCAGTTGATCGTAGTCGTCGGCGCCAAAGGAAGCTTGTCCATGACGCACCAAAGTCATTTGTCCCATGGTGCTCAGTCTAACGCCACATGGCCTTCAATGCAGACCACGGTGTCGCCGCCCACCCACACTTGGCCTTTCGCATCTTTTTGAATGTGCACTCGGCCTTGACGTCCCAGTGCGCCACCTTGGCTTGCCACGTAATTGACCGGCATTCTTGCGGCACCGATCAGCCATTGCGCCAACGATGCGTTCAAGCTACCGGTGACTGGATCTTCTGTGATGCCGATGGCCGCTGCAAAGGCGCGAACTTCTAGTTGGGCTTCTTCACCTTCATTTGCTTCGATGGCCAGGCTCCTTGACTTGCTGGCCGTTGTGCCAACAAAAGCGCGTGATTCGCGGTTGCTGCGCGAGATCAGAAGCGATGCATTGGAACTGGGTGATTCAGTTAGCGCGGCAACACCCACCTTCAAACCCAATTGTTTGAGCGCCAAATGGTTGGGCGTCAATTCACGCAGGGTTTCTGCGTTGTCCAGTAAAAGGGCGCACCACTCGGGTCCATTGTTCAGTATTTGGCTGTCAATCACTTGATGTGCTTGCAGGCCAAGTGCCTGCAGCAGCGGCGGCATGGTGGCTTCAGGAATACCTTGCATGCGGGTCGGTGGTGCTGCAAAGGCCCAGCGCCCTTGAAGCATTTCTAGCTTGACCAAGCCAACCCCGCATTCTTGTACCAGAACGCCGGCCATGTGTGCTTGTCCACCAGCTTGCAGCCACGCCCTGGCGCTACCCAAGGTAGGATGACCTGCAAATGGCAGCTCACCACCGGGTGTAAAAATGCGCAATTTGTAATCGGCGCCTTGCGCTTTTGCCTCGGGCGTGGGGGGCAACACAAAGGTGGTCTCGCTCAGTTGCGTCCAACGCGCAAAACTTTGCATGCTTGCGTCGCTCAGGCCCGTGCCGTCCAACACCACCGCAACAGGATTGCCCAAATACGCTTTGGATGTAAACACATCCACTTGTTTGAAAGGCCTTAAAGCCATGTCAGGTTCCTCGGTTTAAAGACTTGTTTTCAACATCCAAATGGCCGTGAACAAAAGGGCTGTGGCCATGCATCGATTGAATACCAACAACCTCAAGCCCTCTGACAACCATTGTCGAAGCAAGCTGCCCACTATGGCATAGGTCAGGTTGCTGACCAAACCAAAACACATCATGATGGGCAGCAGCACCATGCTGCGCGCCAATGCATCCTCTTTGCCCGCCACCCAGCCGGCTACCAACGAGATTGCCAGCATCCAGGCCTTGATGTTCAAAAACTGCAAGCTGACCCCTTGCATGAAGCTGATGTTGAGGCGGTCAGCGTTGGCCGTGGCCATTTCACGGGTGCCCCACAGGCGGTAGGCCAGCCACAACAAATAAAGGGTGCCACTGAGCATGATTACCCAACGCAAAGCGGGAACGGCCAATACCAGGTTCCCTAAACCAGCCATGCACAGACTCAGCAACAAGCCCCAACCAATTGGCACAGCCAAAATGAATTTCAATGCTGAGCGCATGCCTCGATTGGCAGCCAGTGCCGTCGACAAAGTGGTGTTGGGTCCCGGCGTAAAGCTGGCTGCGGTGGACAACACCAACAAGGCCGTTAGCTCTTCTGAACTCAAAACCAAATTCATGCCGACAGCTGTTCCCAGCGCTCTAGAGCGGCCATCAAGGCGGCATCAATTTCTGCATCGCGTGCATACAGCGCTGTGGCCTGTGCCGGGTCTTTTGCAAACAAGCTGCTGTCCTCTAGCGTCAATCTAATTTGCTTCTGTTCATTTTCAAGTGCTTCAATTTGACCGGGTAACGCATCCAACTCACGTTGTTCTTTGTAGCTTAGTTTGAGGTTACTTTTGGATGGGCTCGCGGATGAGGTTTGTGCTTTTGAATTTTTCGCAGATGTGTTTGTGATTGTTGCCGCTGCAGATTCATGCGCTGTTGTCGTTGCTGCACTTGTCTTGGCTGGCGCAGTTTGAGGTGTTGCTGCGGGTGCTGCCAATGCCTGCTTGGCGGCAGCTGTTTTGTTTTGTGCTTGGATGGCTTGGCTACGCTGTGATTGCGTCAACCAGTCTTGCACCGAGCCTTCGTACTCGCGCCAAAATCCAGGCTTGTCATCGGTAGCTTCACAGGCAATGATGCTGGTGACCACGTTGTCCATGAAGGCACGGTCATGACTGACCAAGAACACGGTGCCCTCGTAGTCTTGCAGCAACTCTTCTAGCAACTCCAAGGTGTCGATGTCCAAGTCGTTGGTGGGTTCGTCCAGCACCAAGACATTGGCCGGCCTTGCAAACAGCCTGGCCAGCAGCAAGCGATTACGTTCCCCGCCCGACAATGATTTCACGGGCGATGTGGCGCGAGCTGGTGAAAACAAGAAGTCGCCCAAATAGCTCTTCACGTGTTGCCGCTTGTTGCCAATCTCAATCCATTCGCTGCCAGGGCTGATGAAGTCTTCTAGTGATGCTTCAAGGTCCAAGGCATTGCGCATTTGATCAAAATAAGCCACTTGCAAATTAGCGCCTTGGCGAATGCTGCCGCTGTCTGCTGTCAGCTCTCCTAAGATCATTTTCAGTAAAGTTGTTTTGCCCGCCCCGTTGGGGCCCAACAAGCCAATCTTGTCGCCGCGCAACAAAGTGGCGGTGAAGTCTTTCACGATCACTTTCACATCACCTTCGGGTGACGTGAATGATTTGCAAACGTCGGTTAACTCGGCTACCAATTTGCCGCTGGGCGCGCCAGAGGCCACTTCCATGCGCACCCGCCCCACTTGCTCGCGGCGGGCACTTCGAGTGGCGCGCAAATTTTCAAGACGCACAATGCGGCTTTGGCTGCGCGTGCGGCGTGCTTCAACGCCTTTGCGAATCCAAACTTCTTCTTGTGCTAACAGCTTATCGGCCTTCGCGCTAATGACAGCTTCTTGTGCCAATTGCTCTTCTTTGTTGATTTGGTATTGCGCAAAGTTGCCTGGGTAACTTCTCAGGC
The DNA here is from genome assembly GCA_041172085.1 of Pseudomonadota bacterium. Classification (GTDB taxonomy): domain Bacteria; phylum Pseudomonadota; class Gammaproteobacteria; order Burkholderiales; family Burkholderiaceae_C; genus Limnohabitans_A. The sequence continues at coordinate 41,800 of JBEDKQ010000006.1, forward strand.
GTCCGCGGTCCAGTTCGACAATGCAGGTGGCAATGCGGTCCAAAAATGCGCGGTCGTGCGTAATGGCAACCACACTGCCTTTGAAATCGATCAGCAATTGCTCAAGCCAAGCAATGGAATCCAAATCCAAGTGGTTGGTGGGCTCGTCTAACAAGAGGACATCGGGTCGTGTGACCAAAGCTTGCGCCAGTGCCACACGTTTGCGATTGCCGCCCGACAAGGTGCCAATTTTTGCAGTGGGGTCTAAGTGCAAGCGGTGCAATGTTTCATCGACCCTTTGCTCCCAGCCCCAACCATCGAGCGACTCAATTTGGCTTTGCAACGTGTCCAGGTCGCCGATGCAGTTGCTGTAGTCATCTATCAATTTCATGACTGTTGCCAGGCCGCGTTGAACCGATTCAAAAACAGAGTCGTCAGCTTCTAACAAGGGTTCTTGTGCCACATAGGCGATGCGCACACCTTGTTGGACATGCATGGTGCCATCATCAGCGTGCTCCATGCCAGCCAGTATTTTGAGGAAGGATGATTTGCCTGTGCCGTTACGGCCAATCAGGCCAATGCGCTCAGAAGTTTCGAGCGCAAAGTCTGCATGATCCAAGAGTGCAACGTGGCCATAAGCCAGAGATGCGTCTAATAAAGTGATTAAAGCCATGGGCCCATTATCAATGAGGCTAGAAATTTTTTTGTAAAAGTCTTGCGCTCACCTAAAAAGTAGTGCTATAGTCGAGGGCTTCGCTACTGAATAGTTGTTTACAACTTAGGCGGTAAAGGTTGATGAAGTAGGTTGCCTTGCAACTTGCGCTAATCAACAAAGGCCTTGAAAGGGGCTTGAAAAAATTTTCAAAAATATGAAAATTTTTTCAAAGCAGGCAAAATATGCGTGCTATACTGCAAGGCTTCGCTGATCGCAGCGGGTGATGCAAAAACAACAAGGGCTTTGGCTTGAAATTGTTTGCAAGAGATCTTTAAAAATATACAGCCGATAAGCGTGGGCGTTTGATGGCGATTGCCAAGTTCTACGGAACTAAGTCTTAATTGACTTACAAA